>JAHIZT010000032.1 GCA_018814355.1 Candidatus Thermoplasmatota archaeon
CACAACGTCATGCTGGAACGCGCCGGGGTCGAACCGTAGACCCCCTGCCATCCCGTTCGAGATGGCTGTCTGCAGCAGGTTGATGCTGGCATTTATGTGCCTGTCGAGGTGCCAGCCACACTCACACACGAACTCCGTGCCCATTCGGGAATCTTGTATTCTCCCACATGCCGGGCACTTTCTGCTGCTGTATCGTGGATCGACTTTGACGACAGGGATACCCTTCCACTGGGCCTTGTACTCGATGATCTGATGCAGCTTCCTCCTCGGCCACAGGCCGAGGCGGCGATTCAGATCCTTCCCTCTTTTGTACCGGATTCCGGTCAGATCTTCTAAGACTACAGCTGACTTCTTGTCCTCGGCAAGTGAGAGCACGGCATCCGCAACCTGGTGGAGCCTGTACTCGATCCGATGGTGCTCTCTTGTGCCTTCCCTCCTACACAGGTTTCTAGCGGTGCGCCTGTCATGCGCCTTCTTCCTTTGCAACCTTCTCCGCCTGTCGTGATGCCGATGCTGAATGATGGCTACGTCAGGGAATTCGGCCTTGACCGTGACCGCTGCTTCAGAATGACTGTCTACGAACACGCCGTCCAGGCTGCGTTCGTTGGTGTCGAGAGAAAGGACGGATGCGGGGGTGTACGGTGCAGGGGCAACCTTCCTGAAGGCTATCATGACCCGATCTGAAAGAAGGGTCAGCGATCCGAGGGAGAGAGTAGAGTCATCCAGATACTTCCGATGATACTGGCTGACGATGAGATTCAATTTCACATGGCAGCCGGCTCTAATCGGAAGGTCTACGGTTCCGGACTCACGATCAAGTTTGTACGCCTGGTTCTCTGCCTTCATCATGAGGCGCCTGACATATGGAATCCTGCGCGCAACGCCTTTGCGAACGAGCCTGCGATGGTTCTTGAGGACGCTGCCAGCGACCTCGAACGCTGATACAAGATGCTGAGCATACATCCTCGGGTATTCATGGCGAAAGTCCTTGTACGCGATTCTATTCAAGGCGTTTCTCGAGGTTACTCTCGCCTGGAGACCGGCTCGAATCGCGTTGTTGACCGCCAATCTGAAGTCCTCGAGCAGGGACTTCACCTCCGATGGAAGACCCGTCTCAAGCCGGAATACGACCCCCTTGACCAGCATCTCATCCCTGACACTGGACGATGTACAAGCCTCTATTGACTACATGTAGCAATCGGGAGCCAGTTGCCACACTCTCTGAGCGCTTCACCACCCGGATGGGCACAGAACCGGCATAAACCAATAAATACAGAGAGTGTTGTTGTTCGGCGTACATGCCGGGGTGACAGAGCGGCCATGTGGCGGACTGCAGATCCGCAAACACGAGTTCGATTCTCGTCCCCGGCCCCACCGCGCCTTCTAGAACCGTTGTCCTGAAAGGTTTATACGGTTGATTCCGCTACCCTTGAAATAACGGCGTTAGCTAAGTACTGGCAAACGCGTACGTCGTTACCTCGGTGCATACGATGAAGACCCCCTGCGAATTAGTGGTCGGCAAGATCCTTCCATCTCTCAGAGCGTCGGTCGTGAAAGAGCTCTCCGGCAAGTACCATATGAAGCAGTCGGACATAGCGAAGAAGCTGGGCATCACTCAGGCCTCGGTGAGCCAGTACCTGAGCTCAGCCAGGGCTGGGAGCGCAAAGATGACGGAGACCTTCCCAAAAATCAAGATCTATGCGGATAGCATTGCCAAGAGGATTGTCAAGGGGGAGGACAGGTACGAGTGGTACGGTGTTCTATGCATTGCCTGCAAGGACATCAGGTCGGATGACGAGTTCTGCAGGATGCACAAGATCGCGTCGAACCTGAGCGGCTGTGACATCTGTAAGAAGAGCTGACAACAGGCAGGATTGCCCTTCGGTACGAAGGGCACCATGCTTTATGGTCAGATTGTCATTATTCTCGGCACAACGCCCATATATAACAGCGTTTATGTGGCCGGAGGAGGCACAAATATGGCAAGACCCAGAGTTCTGGACAACATACTCGAAACTGTTGGCAACACGCCCATGGTCAGGCTCAACAGGGTGGTACCTGAAGGGGCTGCGACCGTGTACGCGAAGCTCGAGTCCTTCAACCCGACATCTTCGGTGAAGGACCGTATAACGAAGGCGATGATCGAGGTGGGAGAGAGGAAGGGCAAGATCACGAAGGACACGACGATAATCGAGCCCACATCAGGCAACACGGGAATAGGGCTTGCGATGGTCTGTGCCGTGAAGGGCTACAAGTTGATCCTCACCATGCCCGAGACCATTAGCATCGAGCGGAGGAAACTACTGGCCGCGCTTGGGGCACAGCTCGTGCTCACACCCGGGCCTGATGGGATGAAGGGGGCGCTCAAGAAGGCTGAGGAGCTCGCGGCGTCAACGCCCAACTCGTTCGTCCCGCAGCAGTTTGAGAACAAAGCCAATCCATGGATCCACAGGAAGACGACCGCAAAGGAGATCATCAGGGCTGTTGACACCGTGGATGCCTTCGTAGCTGGAGTTGGCACTGGCGGAACAATTACCGGAGTCGGCCAGGTCCTGAAAAGGAAGTTCCCGAACGTCAAGATCGTCGCCGTCGAACCGGAGGACTCCCCGGTGCTCTCAGGCGGCAAGCCCGGCCCGCACAAAATCCAGGGAATCGGGGCCGGGTTCGTCCCGAGCGTGCTGGACACAACGGTCTATGACTCCATCATCAAGGTCCCGACGAAGGACGCGGTCGAGACGACAAAGGCATTGGCGAAGATGGAGGGATTGCTTATGGGCATCTCTTCAGGAGCTGCAGCGTTCGCCGCCCTCAAGGTCGCCAAGGAATTGGGCACTGGAAAGACGGTCGTGGTCGTGCTGCCAGATACTGGAGAAAGGTATTTGAGCACTGAGCTATTTGCAGAGAATCCATAATGTCGGTCGAAGAGAAGGACGATGTGGACATAGTGCTGGAGCGAGACCCTGCTCCGAAGAGCCGAGCGGAGGCTCTGCTCTTCAGCCAAGGACTGCACGCCATCAGGTTGCACAGGTCTGCCCACCGGTTGTACCTGAAGAAACGGTACAAGACCGCGCGCATGATCAACTACATTTCAAGATGGCTGACCGGTGCGGACATCCACCCGGGGGCCGTTATCGGCAAGAACTTCTTCATAGACCACGCCACAGGGGTCGTCATAGGTGAGACGGCCGAGATCGGAGACAATGTATCGATCTACCAGGGGGTGACCTTGGGAGGAGTGGCCACGGAGAAGAAGAAGCGCCATCCGACCATCGGCAACAATGTGGTCATAGGCGCTGGAGCGACCATCCTCGGGCCCGTTACCATCGGGGACAACGTGAGGGTAGGGGCAGGGTCAGTCGTCGTGAAATCCGTTCCTCCGAACTCGACGGTAGTAGGCGTACCTGCTAAGATGGTCCAGAGGACGGGAGTGACGACCATCGACCTGCACCATGAGGAGCTGCCCGACCCTGTCGTGAGCGCCTTCATCGACATGTGCCACAGCCTATCCGAGATGGAGTACAGGCTGGAGCAGATCGAGAACAAGCTCGGGATGAAGCACGAGAAGATCCCCGTGCCACAGGTGCCGGCGGTCAAGGTCCCGGAGCTGGCATGTCCAGTCGAGGAGAAGCATTAATAGCTCTCCCAACATTTGAGAGTTGAGAGCCCATGGCGCTGGTTTTATTCAACACGCTGTCTAGGACGAAGGAGCCGTTCGAATCGCTGCACAAAGGCAAGGTGGGCATGTACGTGTGCGGCGTGACGGTCTATGACCAGTCGCATCTAGGACATGCCAAGTCCGCCATCAACTTCGACGTCATCGTGCGGTATCTGAGGCACAAGGGGTACGATGTCAACCATGTGACGAACTTCACAGATGTGGACGACAAGATAATCAACCGCGCAGCGGAGCTCAGCATCGAACCACTGAAGCTGTCTCAGAACATGATCGACGAGTACTTCCATGACATGGATGCCCTCGAAATCAGGCGCGCGAGCGTGTACCCGAAGGCGAGCGAGACGATGCCCGAAATCATCGATATGGTCAAGGGGCTCGTCGACAAGGGCTACGCATACGAGTCAAACGGCTCCGTGTACTTCAGCGTCAAGAAGGCGAAGATCTACGGCAAGCTGTCAGGCCAGAGCCTGGAACAGATGCAGGCTGGTGCGAGGGTCGAACCCGCAGAGGACAAGCATGATCCGATGGATTTCGCACTCTGGAAGGCGGCTAAGCCCGGCGAGATCTCCTGGGACAGCCCCTGGGGCAAGGGCCGGCCAGGCTGGCACATCGAATGCTCGGCAATGTGCCTGAAGCACATCGGCAAGACCGTGGACATCCACGGCGGAGGCACGGAACTGGTGTTCCCTCATCATGAGAACGAGATACTCCAGTCAGAGGCTTTCAATGACGCCCAGTTCGTCCGGTTCTGGATGCACAACGGCCTGCTCACGATAGATGAGGAGAAGATGTCCAAGTCGCTGAAGAACTTCTTCTCGATCAAGGACATTCTGACGAGGTTCTCGCCTGAGGTTGTCCGATTCTTCATCCTGAACGCGAGCTACCGGCAGCCTCTGGACTACACCGAGAAGTCCTTGGAGGAGACTGACAAGGCCCTAGAGAGGCTCCAGAAGACCTACGATTCGATGGAGTCCGCGCTCAAGACCGCAGCCGGGAACGACGATGCGAAGGCGATCTGCGAGAAGGCATGGAAGCAGTTCGAGGAGCGCATGGACGACGATTTCTCAACGCGCGAGGCGGCGGCGGTGATGTACGAGCTCGCAAGGGAGGCGAACAGACTCCAGAGCGAGAGCAGGCTGAGCAAGAAGGGTGCAGAAAACATCCTCAAGGTTTTCGATGACTTCAACGACATCTTCGGGGTTCTCCGCAAGACGGAACCTGCGACGACTGAGGGCGATTCCAAGATCGACCTGCTCGTGAAGGCTAGGAACGATGCACGAAAGCGAAAGGACTTCTCCGAGGCCGACAGGATACGCAAGGAGCTGGCCGGGCTGGGCGTCGACACCCAGGACACCAAAGATGGTACTGTATGGAAGCGAAAGTAAGTCCCAATATCGCCAAGAAGAAGGCCGAGCTCCTGGCAGGGGGTCCCGTCAAAATCCCCCAGGATTTCAGACTGCCTTTCTTGCCCAGCAGATCCACGGCAGGGCCAGGGGCTGGTGCGGTCGGGGTCGTGTTCGCCTTCGGGAACACCCGAGCAAAGAAACCCATCTCGCGCGAGGTCGGCGAATTCGAATTGGTAGACCATGATGGGAAGCTCTCCATATTCAGGGGAGGCAAGAGATTCATTACCAACGTTGAGCTGGTCCCCACGCTCCTTCATGCCCCGTTCCAGGCATTTGTCAACATAGACCATGCGTGCGTCATGGGCTGCAAGTTCTGCGCATCCCCGAGATTGGGGCACGACATCACGAAGGACCTCACTGACGAGAAGATCGTCGCGATGGTGAGAGACGCATCCAAGAAGGAGGGCTTCGAGTCCGTGGCGTTCACGAGCGCTGTCCCGGAGTCGCCTGGGATGACCGTGAAGCGGATGGCCGGGCTCGTCAGGAAGGTCAGAGAGATGCTGCCAGAGGTTCCCATCGGGGTCGAACCCTATGCCACAAGGCCAGACGAGGTGGAGTCGTTGAAGGATTCTGGCGCTGATGAGATCAAGCTCAACATCGAGTCGTTCGATAGGGACATATTTGAGAAGATCTGCCCGAACAGGGACTTCGACACGATACTGCATGTCATCAACCATTCGTGCGAGGTCTTCGGATCGAACAGAGTGTGCTCGAACATCATCTTCGGGCTCGGCGAAACGGACGAGACCATCCTAGAAGGGACCAAGGTCCTGGCGAACATGGGAGCTGTTGCCACTCTCAGAGCTTTGAGAAGGAACGAGTACAACATCCTAGGGTTGGAGGAATGCCTTGGAACTTTGGTGCCAGTCACAGCCGACAGAATGCTGAATCTGGCCAAGGAGCAGAAGAAGATCCTGAAGAGCTATGGCCTGTCGCCGTTGAGGTTCAAGACGATGTGCCACAGTTGTCTATCGTGCGACCTCGTGCCGTTCTGGGACGTGTAGCGGTCATCTGTGAGCGAAGACGCATCTGATGATGGGGGAGACTTCCTCCACCCGGACAAACGCGAACCTCTCGAGCTGGACCAATTTGCCCTTAGCGGCAGCAAGCAGAGGCTCCGCCTTGCCCTTCTTTGCGGTCCCGTCGGTCATCAGGACTTCGGCATCGAAGGACGACAATGGAGCCCAGTGGGCGATCGGGACGCCCTCTTTCAGAACCCCCAGATCGTTGCCGATGTAGTGAGCCACACCGCCCTTGAACTCGATGTTGCCCAGGTCCTTCAATCTCAGCTTGCCGTCACCCTTAGGAACGTCGTCCCGGGAGACATAGACCGTTCGCTTAGGACCTATTCTGATCTCCCTTATCCCTCGCTCGGGGTGGTCAGGGTGAACAGGTGCCTTGCTGACAAGGTCAGGCGCTCCCTCGATCTTGACCTTCACAGGATCGCTGACGAAGAAGAACCTGTCCGCCGAGTCGTCGATGAGCTCCCGGTTGAACGAATACAGTGTCTTCCAGGAGAATTCGATGTCGACCTCCTTAATCCCAGTCTCGAGCCAGTATCTTCGCAATGATTCCGGCCTTATGCCTCTGCGCTTAAGGGCTCTCAACGTGCCAAGCTGAGGATCGTCCCAGCCAGAGTACAAGCCCTCCCTGATGCCATTGGCCATCTTGGATGTTGACAGCTGAGCGTCCTCGATGGACACGCGACCATAGTGGATGTACACGGGCTTCTTCCACCCGAAATAATCGTACAGGTACTGTTGCCTGAAGGTGTTGTTGAGGTGGTCCTTCCCCCTGAGGACATGAGTGAGATCGAGAAGATGGTCGTCAACTGCCACTGCCAGGTTCATGAGCGGATACACCCTGTATTTGGTACCTGTCCTCGGGTGCGGAGTGTCATCGATCCTGAGCCCGACGAAATCCCTGATTGCCGGGTTCGGATGCATGAGATCCGTCTTGACCATCAGCGACGCCTCCTCGGGTTTGTATGACCCGTCAAACAACAGGTCCCAACGCAGCATCTGCTCGGACAGAGGCTGCTCTCTGTGGGGACATGGCTTCTTGTGATTCTTGAGATCGCGCCAGGTCTCGGGCTTGCATGTGCACACGTACGCCTTGCCCATCTCGAGGAGGTTCTTCGCGATGTCGTAGTAGATCTCGAACCGCTCGCTCTGGATGATCGTCTTGTCGATCCTGACACCGAGCCATGCGAAGTCCTCTGGGATCGTGTCGTACCCGCTTGGGTCGATTCTCGCCGGGTCGGTGTCCTCGAACCTGTTGTAGCAGATGCCGCCATACCGCTTGACATATTCATCGTTGAGAATGGCCATCCTGCTGTGGCCGACGTGAAGCGGGCCAGACGGGTTCGGAGCCATCCTCATCCTGACCTCCCCGGTCACGCCCCTAAGGTCTGGCAGTCCCGTCTCCCTCTGTTTGGACTCCTTCACCAGGAGCTCCGGGGCCAGTTCCTCCAGCGCCTTCTTCTGAGCCTCGGCGGGCATCTTGTTGATCTCATCGACAACGGTCTTCGCCAGGGTCGTGAGCTCCTTCGCTCTTGGCCTGAGCTCGGTGTTCTCCGCCATGACCTTTCCGAGAACGGCGCCCACGGTCGCCTTGCCGTTGAATTGGACCGCGTTCTGAAGAGCGTATTTCCTGATGATTTGTCCTATGTCCACGACCGACTCGATTGGCGAGAACGTATAAAAGACTATGAGCCGAATTCGAGCGCCCCGCGGCCACGAAAGGATAGAAATAGCCAGTTGGTAATGCATCAGAAGGGTGTCTGATTGGCCGTCAGGGAGCTTCTGAACCAGTTCAACGAGACCGTTGTTGTCAAGGGACATGTCTCTAGGGAGCTTGAACTGACAAACACCCTGTTCAAGGAGAAGATGAAGCCTGTCCTCTTCGAGAACCTTGACGGATTCAGGGCAGTAGGTAACTTGTGGTCCACTAGGGAGAGGATCGCTCGGGCAATGGGCGTCTCACCTGAGGAGCTGACGAGGAAGATGATGCAGGCGATGGATTCTCCGTCACAGCCTCAAGAGATTGACAAGGCGCCTTTCGAGAAGAACATCCTTACGGACTTCGACCTTCGGGAATCGGCAATACCGAAATTCTACCCCACGGACGGTGGCCGATTCATAACGGCTGGCGTCGTCGTCGCCGAGCATGATGGGATCAGGAACTTGTCGTTCCACAGACTGATGATGATAGGCGAGAACAAGTTCGCGATCAGAGTGGTCCCAAGGCATCTTTTCGCGCTTCACAAGCGCGCGATGGCCAAGGGGGAGGACCTCAAGATCGCGGTCGCGGTCGGTCTCTGTCCTTCTATCATGCTTTCTGCCGCGATGAACCTGGAATTCGGCAAGGATGAACTCACGGTCGCCAATTCCTTGAGGCAGCTCTGTCTCAACGAGCCTGTCTGCGTCCGCAAGACAAGGAGCGGACTGCTCGTGCCGGCGTTTGCAGAATACATATTCGAGGGAAGGATGACGAAGGAGGTCCACGACGAAGGGCCGTTCGTGGACATCACGGGCACGGTGGACCCGGTTCGAAAGCAGCCGGTTGTGGAGATCGACAGGATCTACCACAGGGACGACCCTATCTTCCAGATCATCCTACCGGGAGTCAACGAGCACTATCTGATGATGGGCATGCCTCGCGAGCCTGTGATCCAGAGAGCCGTCGGGCTCGCGGTACCGGAGGTTCATGCTGTACGTCTGACCGAAGGAGGCTGCTGCTGGCTCCACGGAGTCGTCTCGATCACCAAGCAGAAAGAGGGCGATGGCGTTAATGCTATAATGGCGGCCATGGGAGCCCATCCATCGATGAAGATGGTCACGATCGTGGACAACGACATCGATATCTTCGACGACAGGGATGTCGAGTGGGCCGTGGCGACGCGGTTCCAGGGACACAAGGGGCTGGTCATGATAGAGAATGCGCGCGGGAGCAGCCTTGACCCAAGCGCTGATGAGACGACTACCAAGGTCGGCATAGACGCCACCAAACCGATCGGCGGCGAGGGATTCGACAGAGTCAAGCCGGTCTAACCCGGTCAAGGCAATGTACCGGACATGGGTCTGACCTGCCAGGCAGAAGCATCGCATCCAAGGGGCATGGTCATGAAGACTGGCCCCTTCCAGACGGGGGCTTGCAGTTAGGCGAAAAGAATTATATATGGTTCCGTCCTAAATCATCCAGAGGCTACCAAATGGTAACTGTCACGCCAAAGGCAACAGAGACGATCAAGGCCATAATAAAAGAGGCAAAGAAGAGCGACCCCATCAGAGTCTTCTTCGGTGGATACGGGTGCTCAGGTCCGGCATACATGATGGCCTTCGACAAGAAGAAGGAAGACGATGTGGAGATCAAGGTCGACGGGTTCAACCTGATCTATGAGAAGGAGCTCGAGCCAGAGCTGAAGGAAGCCGTCGTGGATTCAGTAGACACGCCTGAAGGACCTGGAGTCGTGGTCCGTGTGAAGTCGAGCAGCGCAGGTTCTTGCAGCTCGTGCGCAGGCTGTCACTAGATTCGGCTCCCTGAGAGAAAAGCTTCATACTCTAGGTCCGTTCTCAATGGCTCGTGTTCGTTGAGCACGAGCTCATAACACCCTCTTCAGTAGAGCAGAGGGACTATCAGACCAATATCGCAGCCTCGGCCCTGAAAGAGTCCACGCTGGTCGTGCTCCCCACTGGCATGGGCAAGACGATAGTCGCGTTGATCGTGATTGCGGAGACCTTGCTGAAGAAGAGAGGCAAGATACTCTTCATGGCCCCTACCAAGCCGCTAGTCGAGCAGCACTCGAGATTCCTGAAAGAGCACCTCCTCAAGTTCGAACCTTCGATGTTCACTGGCGAGGTCCATCCGAGAGAGAGGAAGGACATCTGGAAGGAGAGCCGGCTCGTGGTGTCAACCCCGCAGGTCATAGAGAACGACCTGGATGAGGGTAGAATTGGCCTTGACGGCGTCGACCTGATCGTCTTCGACGAAGCACACAGGGCGGCCGGCGACTACGCCTATGTCTCCACAGGAAAGAGATACTCAGGCCTTGCCCTTGGGATGACTGCATCTCCAGGGTCCGATGTCTCCAAGATAGCCGAGGTGTGCGAAAACCTGGGCATCACGAATGTCGAGATCAGATCGGAGCTGGATGAGGATGTTGTCAAGTACACGCAGGATGTCAGCACCGAGTACATCGCTGTCAACGTCCAGGAAGGCATGTCCAGTGTCGTCCATCTGCTCAAACAGATCTTCGACGAGCAGCTGGCGAAGCTAAGGGGATGGGGATTCATAGACCCTAAGAAGCCCGCGACCACCAGGGATTTGCTCGAGGCTGGGAATGTGATCCGGGCCCGGCTCAACTCAGGGAGGAAATCGTTTCAGGTGTTCCGGGCCGCGAGCACGCAGGCGCTGGCTATGAAGATCAACCACGCTGTAGAGCTCGCTGAGACCCAGGGGAAGGGGGCCCTGGAAAACTACTTCGCCAAGATATTGAAGGAGGGCGGGGAAAAGGGCGGTTCGAAAGCTTCCAGGGATCTGGTGAAGGACGCCAGGTTCCAGCAGGCCCGCACTCTGCTATACGGCATGGAGAGGGACCATCCCAAGCTGGAGAAGATCGTTCCCATACTCAAGCAGCAGTTTCTGGCAAACCCCGAGTCCAGAGTCATCGTGTTCACCCACTACAGGGACATGTGCGACCAAATGACACAGACGCTCGAGAAGATCGAGGGGTTCAGGCCCGTTAGGTTTGTCGGCCAAGCGAGCAAAGGAGAGGACACTGGGCTCAACCAGAAGGAGCAGAAGGAGATCATCGAGAAGTTCCAAAGCGGAGAGTTCAACATCCTCGTATCCACGTCCATAGCCGAGGAGGGTCTGGACATACCCTCGACGGACCTTGTCGTCTTCTACGAACCAGTCCCGTCTGAGATAAGGACGATCCAACGTCGTGGAAGGACCGGCAGAAGACGCGCAGGGAAGGTGGTGGTTCTTGTCACTCGAGCCACTAGGGACGAGGCGTACGTCTGGTCCAGCAGGAGGAAGGAAATGCAGATGCGCCGAGAACTCGAGGCCCTGAGGAGAAAGCTGAGGGCGAAACGAGGACTCCCTGATTTGCCGTCTGCGCAGAGACCCGCGCTGACAAAGGTCGAGCTCACCGAAATGATGACCGTCGGACCCGAGACGGCAAAGGAGGAGCTGGCCAGGAAGACTTCGGAGAAGAAGGGTCAGAGATCCCTAGGAGTATACGACAAAGGTACGGAGGCTGATGGACCTCAGCTTGTCGTCTCTCCGAGGGTCGATGATGCAGGCCTCTCGAAGGCGCTCAAGGACCTGGGGTTCGAAACGGACGTGAAGGATCTGGAGAGCGCGGACATCATCGTCTCCAAGAGGGTTGCAGTCGCTTTCCGTACGGTGGACCAGTTCATCGAAGGCATCTCGGACGGCTCCATCATGGCAACGCTGGCCAAACTGAAACACGAATACCTTCACCCGATCCTGATCGTACAAGGAGAACCTGAGGGAGAAGGCAACCAGGCGAGCAATTCGGCAGTCTACGACGCGCTAAGCGCACTTCTTTCAGAGTATCACATGCCTGTGCTGCCGACAGGGGATGCGGACGAGACGGCCTCAGCGATCCAATCGCTCTTCAGGCAAGAGAGCGCGAGACAGTCCAAGGAGAAGAAGGGCGTGCAGACGACACTCAATGTCGCCAGCAGACAGATGTTCCTGGTTCAAGGGCTTCCGAATGTATCCGCCACGCTCGCCCAGAGGCTGCTCGAGAAGTTCGGCAGCGTCAAGGGCATCGCCGACGCAAACGTCGAAGAGCTTATGAAAGTGGATGGCATCGGTAGGGTCATCGCTGATGGAATACATACAGTGCTGAGGAAGAAATTCGGCGAGGAGGAAGGATAGAGATGTCCATGAACAAGTGTCCGTTGTGCGAGAGTGCGTGCATCATCAAGATCGTTGCCACCGAGGATGCGAAATGGTGTGAGGTGGACGTCTGCAAGATGTGCGGCACGATGTATCCGCGCGGCAGGAATGTCGTCCAGGTCAAGGAGAAGAAGAGGTCGAAGGCAAAGGCCAAACCGAAGGCGACCAAGAAGAAGCCCACGAAGAGGAAGTGAGCCAGAGGCCAATAATCCGCCGCTCAGAGGTTTTCCAGCAGCGGAGATAGTTTTATGAACCCCATGCCCATACGAGTGAAACTGAGAACCATGGAGTTCAAGCTGCTCGAGAAGAAGAAGGACAGCATTAAGGTCGAGATCGTCGACCCCGATGAGACTCTCATCTACCCGCTCATCCATGAGCTGCTCCAGGATAAAAACGTGGCCGATGCAAGGTACACGACAGGCCACCCGCAGCTCGACAAGCCCGTCCTGGTCGTGGAGGTCAAGGAAGGCAAGCCACAGGCCGCCCTCAAGAAGGCCGCAAAGTCCCTCACGAACCAGTTCCAAGAAGCCCGCCAGCTGGTTGAAAAGCAGCTTGGCTGAACGTGTGCGGTTCTGTAAATCATCGGGTGGTGGCCGTTGGGACCACCCCTCGATGTCACTCGCTCCATTCGGCTCCGGCCGTACGCCCCTGTAAGGGGCGCAGAGGACCATCATCACGTCATGCTGGAGCGCGCCAGGGCTGAACCGTA
>JAHIZT010000033.1 GCA_018814355.1 Candidatus Thermoplasmatota archaeon
GCTCTGAGGAACCATTTCAGGTCCTTCGGGTGCGGCGCGTCCGACCTTGCGCCTTTCTCGGGAGGCATCGTGGGCTATGTCGGCTACGGCATGGTCAGCCACTTCGACGGCGTGCGCGAGCCGGAGACAGTAGACGGTGGAGCACCAGACCTCTACTTCGTCCTCCCGAAGCACCTCGTGTGCGTGGACCATTTGAACTCCCGCACTTTCCTCATCTCCCACGGCCAGCTAAACGACATCAGAGAGGCCTTGGTCAAAGCTCGCCCGATCGGTCCTCCGACCCTCGAAGTCGGTGATGGCCGATCGAACACCTCTGAAGCGGCTTACTGCAGAATGGTCCTCGAGGCGAAGGAGCACATCCTGGATGGAGACATTTTTCAGGTGGTCCTCTCCCGCAAGACCGATTTCAAGGTCACCGGGGATCCACTAGGGATGTACTCGGTCCTCAGGTCGATAAACCCCTCCCCCTACATGTTCTTCCTTGACTTCGATCGCCTGCAGTTCCTGGGCTCCTCTCCCGAGATGCTCGTCCGCCTGGAGGGGACGAAGCTCACGACGCGGCCTCTTGCTGGTACAAGACCTCGTTCCCCTGACATCGAGGAGGACGAGAAGCTCAAGGTCGAGCTGCTATTGGACGAGAAGGAGAGGGCGGAGCATCTGATGCTCGTGGACCTTCACAGGAACGACATGGGCAGGGTGTCCAGGTTCGGCAGCGTCAAGGTCACCGAGCTGATGTCCGTTGAGAAGTATTCCCACGTCCAGCACATAGTGAGCAATATCGAGAGCGTCATCAAGCCCGACAGCGACTCTTTCGACGCCCTCAGGGCTTGTTTCCCTGCGGGCACCGTTACGGGGGCCCCGAAGATTCGCGCGATGGAGATCATCGGCGAGCTAGAGCAGGTTCCTAGAGGACCCTACGGCGGAGCCGTAGGCTACTTTGATTTCACGGGGAACATGGACTTTGCCATCGCCATCAGGTCGATTGTCGTCTCAGGCAGCAAGGCGAGCATCCAGGCAGGCGCGGGCATAGTTGCGGATTCCGTGCCAGAGAAGGAGTTCATGGAGACAGAGCACAAGATGGGGGCGATGCTCCGCGCGTTGTCTGGCGGCAGAGGAGGCAGCCGATGACCAAGATACTCGTCATAGACAACTACGACTCATTCGTGTACAATATCGCCCAGTACCTCGGCGAGCTCGGTTCCGAGGTCCACGTCGTGAGGAACGATTCGCCCGCGCTGGACCAGCACATCGGCAAGGTGGATGGCTATGTCGTATCGCCTGGTCCAGGGCACCCAAAGGACTCGAAGCGGAGCCTCGAGATTCTGTCGAACAACGGCTTCGGCAGGCCCGTGCTCGGGGTCTGCCTGGGACACCAGGCGATCGCCCTGGTCAATGGCGGCTCGGTGATCAGATCCGGCCAGGTCGTCCACGGCAAGGTCAGCAAGATATCGCACAACGGTGACCCTTTGTTCGAGGGAATCCCTTCGCCGTTCACGGCGACTCGCTATCATTCTCTCTTGGTGAGCCGAGAACGTCTTCCAGGTTCTATCGAAATCCTTGCCACGACCGAAGGTGGCGAGATCATGGCGCTCAAGGTGAGGGGCATGGAAGTGTACGGCGTCCAGTTCCATCCTGAGTCCGTCATGACGTCCCACGGCAAGGTCCTCCTGTCTAACTTCCTCAGGATGTGTGGGCGATGATCCAGGACGCCATAAGGAAGGCGGTTGACGGCGGCGACCTGACCGTCGAAGAATCAAGGTCCGTGATGACGGACTTGATATCCGGCGTTGCGACGCAGGCTCAGATAGCATCGTTTGCCACGGCTATGCGGATGAAGGGTGAGACAGAGCAGGAACTCTTGGGGTTCGCGCTCGCAATGCGTGAGAGGGCAGAGAGGATAGAGGCTCCTGAAGGAGCGGTGGACCTCTGCGGGACCGGAGGAGATGGCTTCAATACTTTCAATATCAGCACTGTCTCATCGTTCGTGGTGGCCGCGGCGGGGGTTCCCGTCGCAAAGCACGGGAACAGGGCTGTCTCAAGCAGATCGGGTTCGGCGGACGTCCTCTCGGCTCTCGGAGTGGTCGTGGACATGGAACCCGTGCATGTTCGGAGATGCCTCGACGAAGTGGGTCTGTGTTTCATGTTCGCTCCGATCTTCCACCCTTCTATGAAGCAAGTCTCCGCTGCAAGGAGGGAGATGGGCCTGAGGACTTTCTTCAACATTCTGGGTCCGATGACCAATCCCGCGGGTGTGCGGAACCAGTTGATTGGAGTGTACGATCCGGAGTTGGCTCCGACGATGGCGAAGGTCCTCCTCGACTTGGGGACATCTCACGCGATGCTCGTCAACGGATCGGGAATGGACGAGATCACCACTCTCGGAACTACGCGGGTGGTCGAAGCGACGGGCGGAGACAACCATACCATTGTGGAATACGAGCTTTCTCCGGAGATGTTCGGCTTGGATGTCGCATGTCCCGAGGACATCAAGGGTGGGGATCCTCAGGAGAATGCCAGGATGATGTTGTCAGTCCTCAAGGGAAAGCCGTCACCAAGGTCGGACATAGTCGCCCTCAACGCTGGTGCCGCGCTATACGTCTCGGGGAGAGCCCACACAATCCACGCAGGCCTGGACATCGCTCGCGATATCCTTCGGAACGGCAGGGCGATGACCAAGCTAGAGGACTTCGCCCGAACGATGCGCAACCTCGAGCTCGAAAGACAGATGAGCCAGAACGCTGACGGACTATGCGAGAGAAGGCTTCTCCCAGAGACCGTCGCTGGCAGGGCGGGCGAGATTGCTTCTGCTCTCACGAGGCGCATAATCAGCCAAGACGGCGGAGCGGGAGCGCTCGCCGTTCTCGACAAGGATGTCATCGAACGACCGAACATGCTCTCGGTGATACTGCTCAGGAGGACGCTGGCCCTCCTCACGAGCGGAGTGTCCGAGGTCCAGATAGTTCCCCACGAACCCAAGTCGTTGTCCCAGGCGATAACGTCATCTGAGGGCCTAGCATTGATTGCGGAATACAAACCATCTTCCCCGTCAGCTCCGCCATTGCTCATTCCACCGGACCCCGAGCGCATGTTGCACGTCTACGATGCGTCAGGAGTCCGCGGGCTATCAGTCCTGGTCGAGCCGGACTACTTCTCAGGCAGTCCGGAACTGTTCTCCTTCTTCAGAGCTAGGTCTTCCCTTCCGATGCTCTTCAAGGACTTCGTGGTGCGCCCTGAGCAGATCGAGTTGGCATCTCGGATAGGTGCGGACGCCGTGCTTCTGATCGCCAAAGCCTTGACGCCCGAAGCGCTCGGGGAGTTCGCAGATGCCTGCATATCCAGCAGCATTGAACCGTTGGTGGAGCTCCATGACGAGCAAGACCTCGCGAAGCTGGTCTCATCGGGATGCATGGATTCAGTCAAGATGGTGGGAGTCAACAGCAGAGACCTGAGATCTCTCAAGACTAATCTTGGTGCCTTGGAGGCTCTGAGGAGGGCAATACCCGACGACAAGGTGACGATAGCCGAGAGCGGGCTGCGGTCGCATGAAGACATTTCCCTGGTCCGTGGATTCGACGCCGTCCTTGTGGGTTCCGCGTTCATGCAGACGGAAGATCTGGAGCGCAAGGTCTCGGAGATCGCAGGAGCGTGCAGAGGGGTGACCAGGTGAAGGTCAAGATATGCGGCGTGACGAACCTCTCTGATGCGGTCATGTGCGAAGACATGGGAGCAGATGCGGTTGGGTTCGTTCACTTCCCAGGAAGGCTCCGGAGCATCCCTCTTGGGTTGATCTCTGAGATATGCTCGACCATGGGTCCTCTGACCACAAAGGTCCTGGTCTGTGCTCCTTCCGGGCAGGATCATGCCGTTGAGTTGGCAAGCAGTTGCGGGGTCGACGCCATCCAGCTTTACACCATGAGCCCCGAGCAGCTGAACGATATCCGGGAGACCGGTGTGAAGGTATTGCGCGTGATCAGGCCCGATAGATCTCTAGCACTTGAGTTCGTTGATTCCGTGGATGCGCTTGTGTTCGAGGGTGGAGAGCCTGGCATGGGGACACCCTACGACTACTCCAGTATTCCAGTGGACTGTTGTCCTAGGGCAATCATTGCGGGCGGCCTCAATCCAACGAACCTCAGTTTGGCAAAGGCCCTGCGCCCCTATGCCCTGGATGTGTCGAGCGGCGTCGAGCGCTCTCCTGGCAAGAAAGATCCCAATATGGTCTCCGAATTCGTGAGGAGGTGCAAGGAATGAGACGCAAAGGTTACTTCGGCCTCTACGGTGGATTCTACGTCCCTGAGATACTCGTGACCGCCTTGGACCAGCTGGCGAACGAATACACGCGTCTTCGAAGAGACGGGGCATTCAATGATGAACTCAGCCATCTTCTGAGGACATATGCCGGCCGCCCGACCCCTCTCTACGAGTGCAAGAGGTTGAGTGAGAGAGCGGGTGGAGCAAGGCTGTTCCTCAAGAGGGAGGATCTTGCGCACACGGGTTCCCACAAGATCAACAATGCGCTCGGCCAGGTCCTGCTGGCCAGGTCGATGGGCAAGAAAAGGGTGATCGCTGAGACCGGTGCGGGACAGCATGGCGTCGCGACTGCCACTGCATGCGCCCTTCTCGGAATCGAGTGCGAGATATTCATGGGAGAGGTCGACGTCGCCAGGCAGAAACTGAACTGCTATCGAATGGAACTCCTGGGCGCAAAGGTCAACCCTGTGAAGACCGGGTCGAGGACCCTGAAGGATGCGATAAACGAAGCGCTGAGAGACTACGCGGCGACCAGCGATCATACGCACTACGTCATTGGGAGCGTCGTGGGCCCTCACCCGTATCCAACGATCGTTAGGGACTTCCAGTCAATCATCGGGCGCGAGGCGAAATCACAGATACGCCGAGCAATCGGCAAGCTTCCGGACGCGTTGGTGGCCTGCGTCGGGGGAGGGAGCAACTCGATCGGCTTGTTCCATCCGTTCGTTAGGGACAAGCGGGTCGCGATGTACGGGGTCGAAGCTGGTGGGGAAGGCATCGATAGCGGCAAGCACTCGGCCAGCTTGGTTGCCGGCTCTGATGGTGTGCTGCACGGCTTCAGGACACTTGTTCTTCAGGATCCGGAGGGGCAGATCTCAGAGACTCATTCCATCGCTGCAGGGCTCGACTACCCGGCTGTGGGTCCAGAACACGCCTTCTTCAAGGACAAAGGCCGCATCAAGTACGCGGCAGTCAACGATCAGGCCGCTCTTTCGGCGTTCCATTTGCTCTCCGAAACAGAAGGAATCATACCAGCGCTAGAGAGCGCTCATGCAGTCGCCTACACCGTCCGCCTTGCCAAGACCATGGACAAGGACCAGACAATCATCGTCAATTTGTCGGGCAGGGGAGACAAGGACGTGAACCAGGTAGCCGAGCTGGAGGGGCGATTATGAGCAGGGTATCGGAGAGGTTCGAACGCCTTCGGCGGGAAGGTTCCGGAGCGTTCATACCGTATGTTTGCGCTGGAGATCCAGATTTCGATTTCACCCTTCGACAGATTGAGAGGCTCGCCAAGTCGGGTGCTGACATCTTCGAGATAGGGCTGCCGTTCTCGGATCCTATTGCCGACGGCCCAGTCATCCAAGGGGCGATGAACAGGTCTCTTTCATCGGGTTTCAGGACGAAGGATGTGTTCGACTTGATATCGTTCTCTAGGATGCGGGGGGTCGATCAGCCCATGATTGTTATGACTTACTACAATCCGTTGCTGCGATTCGGAGTCGCGTCATTCTGCGAGAAACTGGCGGAAGCCGGTGGCGACGGTCTGCTCGTCGTGGACCTGCCACCGGAGGAATCGAAGGAGCTGGATGGCGCTGCACGGACCAACGCCCTCGACGTTGTCAGACTGGTTGCGCCTTCGACTGCAGATTCCAGGCTCGACTTCATTCTGTCAAGAACCTCAGGGTTCGTTTACGCGGTGTCGGTCGCCGGGACCACGGGCGCAAGGATTCAGTTACCCGCATCGGCAGAAAGGCTCTTGGATAGGGTCACGGCCAGAAGCGGGATTCCCGTGGTTCTCGGATTCGGGGTATCGAGTCCAAGCCATGTCAGAGCTGCTCTATCCATGGGCGCTTCCGGGATCGTGGAGGGATCGAGATTGATATCGATCTATTCGGACAGTCTCAATGACAAGGACAAAGCCCTCGACCTGATCGAGAGCCATGCCAAGGAGATGAAGACCGCCACTCTGCTCACCGAACGGCACAACGGTTAAGTTTTCAGAGCGTGTGGAAGGTGCCAGGGTTGGAGAGGACTCATGCCAATCGAGCGCTTGCCCGCTGAGGTCGAGAAGGATGTGCACGCGTGCCTTCAGTGCGGGTACTGTAACTTCGTGTGCCCTATCCAGCTGAACCCAGACAGAGGCTGGGAGTCTTGGCGCGTGCGCGGGAAGATGTATCATCTGAAGAGATACGCTCACCCGGGCACGTTCGGCAGGCTCACGGGCGATCGTCCGAGGATGACTCCGGAGTTCGTCGAGAGGATCTACAACTGCACTGCCTGCGGCTATTGCCAGCACGTCTGTCATGCGGGCATCAAGTTCAACGACCGCTGGGAGCAGGTCAAGGAGTGGTTCGTCAAGACGGGCGTTGGTCCTATGGACAGGCACAAGGCCTTGAGGACGAGGGTGATCGCGAAGCACAACCCGTACGACGAACCGCACGAGAACAGGGAGAGCTGGATCCCGAAGACGGCGAAGCGGTCGAAGAACCCCGAGGTGCTGTATTTCACGGGCTGCACGGCGAGCTACAGGCAGCAGAAGATCGCTCAGGACGCCACGAGGGTACTAGACGCCGCCGGGATCGAGTACGATATGCTGGGCAAGGACGAATGGTGTTGCGGGTCCCCTTTGATTAGGACGGGACAGACGGACATAGTCACAGACGAGAAGGACGGCCTCGTGAAGCACAACCTGAGGGAGTTCGAGAAGAGGAACATCAGCACGGTCGTCACCGCGTGCGCCGGCTGCTTCATGACGCTCAAGCACAACTACCCCATCTATGCTGGCAAACTCGATTTCAAGCTGTTCCATCTTACGCAGTTCATAGACCAGCTCATCTCCGACAAGAAGCTCGCGCTCAAGAAACCACTGCCGAAGAAGGTGGCGTATCACGATCCTTGCCATATAGGCCGCCACCATGGAATATTCGAGGAGCCCAGGCGGATACTCAAGGCGTTCCCGAAGTCCAAGTACATGGAACTCCCGCACAACAGGAACGACTCGCAATGCTGCGGCGCGGGCGGAGGTTTCAAGATTCAGTTCAACGACCGCGCGGAGTACATCGCGTCCCTTAGGGTCAAGGAGGCCCACGATGTCGGTGCCGAGATGCTCGTCTCTGCGTGTCCGTTCTGCGTGACCAACCTTACGGGAGGGGCGAAGGTGTCCGGGCTCAAGATGGAGATCGCGGAGCTCGTCTCTCTCGTGGCAGATTCGGTGAGCTGAGGACCCCCCGCTGGGAACCTATATATCGTGCACCTGCCCTTTTTCCGACCGTTCCAAATGCGTTCTCTGCCGTTGTTCAAGTTCGGGTCCAGGGCGAGGTCCACTAGCTGGGGCATCGCCGTGTGCACCATGTTCATAGTCGCCAGCTTCTCTGTAGCGGGCGGTCTCAGAACCTCGATGGACACGCTGAAGGACAACTTCACTGAGGGCACCTTCCTGGCGACGAAGCCCGGAGCCTCGGGGCCTGAGTTCTTCAGCGAGATGTCGGTCTACGAGGTAGCACGGAATTCAGCAGTGGGCATACTCGCCGATGTCGTCGTCGCTCCATACGGGACGCAAGTCATGGCGTTCGCCGTATCCGGCAATCCGAACGCGCTGCCAGAGCAGTTCTACGTCACGGGGACAGACGCCATGAGGGGAGACGGGTTCCCGTTCGTGGGCAACATAACTTTGCAGGACCAGACCAGCATCGATGTCAGCATAGTCGGCGGATATTCTTCCACCGTGTTCCCGTCCAACTGGCTCCTTTGCAGTGTCGGGACGCTCCAGACGCTCACCGGCCACGCGGACATGTTCAACTTCATGGTGGTCAAGGAGCCATCTCCAGCCGACCGGGCCTATCTCGAGGACCGCGGTTTCTCGCTCCAGCCACTGACCAGCATCGTGGAATTCCTGGACTCAGGCGTCCGCGAGATCGAGTCCGATGCGTTCTGGGTCCTCATCCCTTCCTCGTTCGTGATAGCCGTCCTTGCGTACGCGTTCATCGGGATTGAGACCTCCGACAGAAGGCACGATATCGGGATCATCAAGACCGTTGGAGCCGGCAGGCGGCGAGTGCTGTCATACCTGCTTCTGAACGCTTTGGTGATCAGCGCCTGGGGAGGCCTTGTCGGGATCGCGCTCGGCGTCGTGCTGTCTTACGGCATCTCTACCGTCGCGTCGTCTCTCTTCACATCGGTCTTCGTGGTCAAGGCGAGCGGGTCCGTCATCCTGATCTCATTTGTTGCAACCGCGGGGGCAGGCCTCGTCGGCGCCCTCGGCCCTGCAGTCAAGATGACTCTGACATCGCCTGTAGACGACCTCAAGGAGGTGACACGATCATCCTGATACGACCGAGGGCGATGATCGTCGTTGCCCTTTCCATGCTGATCTTCACCTCGACGGCTTCCATCTTGGCGGGGCTGCAGTCTGCTCCGTCGTCCTTCGCCGCTGGTGATAGTGTGGTCATATCTGAGTCGTCGGCCCCGACCATCTTCTCAAGCCAAGTCGACATGGACATAATCTCGGCGCTCGATTCATGGTCCCATCCGGTCAATCTCAGCCCGGAGGTCTTTGCGTTCTCCTCATGGGACGGCAAATCGTTCGTCCTTAGGGGCGTCGATTTGGACCGGTTCAACTCGACGGGCCCGGCCTTCACACGATTCGAGGTCCTCGGAGACCAATCTCCGAAGGACGAATCCAACGCCATTATCGGGGCGCGTCTGCTCGAACGGCTTCGGATCACGCTGCCGTTCACGCTGTCCCTCGTGGGGAGTTACTCGGACAGGCTGGATTTCGTGCGTATAGTCGGCTCGTTCGAGACCCACACCTCGTTGGATGACGAGCTGCTCGTCTCCTTAGAAGTCGCAAGGCATTTGTCCGGCATGCCTGCGGACAAGGCGTCCATCATCAGAGCCAGCACAATCTATCAGAAGGAGCTCAGGGAGCTGCTGTCCCCGGGCCGTGCCAGGTTCGTCCTCTACGACCTCTGGCAGTCAAAGAGCATTGTCGCCTTGAACGATTCTATCCAGGTGACGGTTGGACTTCGCAACTGGGGCAGAGCCACAGGCAATGTCACAGTCACATTCAGTGACATCGACGGCGTCCGGGACCGGGCTGATGTATTTCTGGAAGGGCTCGCGTCGACCACTCTTCGCAGGGACTTCTCTTTCGATCAGCCCTCAGACGATCAACGCATCCAGGTTTCCCTGAGCGGCGACTTCTCCTTGGACTTGTATGCATTCTTCCGCGTCGTCGAGCCGTTCCTCGTCGTGTCAGCGCGGTCCGTCGCGGTCCTCGGCTCGGAGATCGAAGTCAAGGTGACCGATTTCAGGGGGGAACCCGTCCCGAACGCGACCGTCCGGTTCCAGGCGGAGAGTTCGTTCACGGACTCGAGCGGCCGCACGGCCGTCAACGCGACTCAGGCGGGGTCCTCAGAGCTCACAGCTTCGTACGCGGGGTACGCTCAGGGGTCGGTCGTCGTCCAGGTGCTTGACCCGGCCTCTGTGGTCCAGGCCTTCCTGCCAAGGGTGAGCTCGCTCAGGGTCAGCCCGTCAAGCATCCTTCAATCGGAGGATGCCAAGGGGACTGTTGTGGTCGTGAACGAAGGCAATCTGTCAGGGATCTTCGAGACGAACGTGTACGTGGACGGCAGGCCCTACAAGACCCTCAACGTCTCTCTCGGACCCCTTGAGAGCGTGATCGAGACGGTCTACTTGACGGGTCAACCGGTGGGCGGGCATGTGGTCCAGGTGGGCTCGTATGCCGAGTCCTTCTACGTGACCCCGTGGTACGCCGACAACAGCGGCCTGGTAAGGCTAATCCTGAGATATGGAGGATCGACCTCCGTGTCATCTGCAGGCTCGATCCCGATATATCAGGCCGCGAAGATTTCCGAGGGCAATGTCGCCGTGACCCTGTTCTCCGTCGGGGCGATATCGGCGTTGCTCGCGGGCCTCGCGATCACCGCCGTCTTCTCGAAGGAGGTGAGGGAGAGTAGGCGCAGGTTGGGGGTGCTGAAGACGATAGGGGCTCCGAGGGAAGCCATCAGGCGCATTGTCTTCCACCAGGCGCTCGAGGCGGGCCTCGGAGGTGCGGCCGTCGGTGTGGCGCTTGGGATCATCCTCGTCGACAGGCTCTCCTCATCAGGCACATTCATGCTGTTCGGACACGGGCTCAGGGTCGACATCGACACGACGCTCATGCTTCTGATCATGCTGAGCGCAGTCCTGATCAGCGTGTTCAGCGCCATGGCCTCGACGATGCAGGCCGTTCGCGAGACCACGATCAGCTCGATAAGGTCGCTAGCGGAGGAGCCGTCAGGACAGGTCGAGGTGGACGATCTGTTACGTGACGACTGATTCGGGCGGCCATACCTCGATCCACAAGTGCAGGTTGCCGTACAGGGTGGGCGGCTGAGCGTCCTCCTGGATGTATAGGTCAAAATCGAGCCTGAAATAGCCACTCTCTGTGAAATGCATCTCAACTGTCTGGTTCCAGGTTTCTCCCTTATTCATTATCTTCATGAACGTCTGAGTTCCAAAGGCCGGGGTGCCCATGCCGTAGGCGACGAGCGTGAAGTTCCTGTGGCCGTCCTCCCCGTTCTTCATGTGGAGGACAAAACTGACATTGGTCCCTTGGGTGAAGCTCGTGTTCTCGATTATCATGCCCTCGACGTCCGTTATCGCGAAGTACGTCCGGGAGGGGTATTCGGCCGTTATTATGAGGCCTAGCGAGATCGCCGAGACGGCTAGGGCCGTTACGAGCATCGCAGCCACAACGATATCCGGCTTCGCCTTCTCCGGCTCGCGCTTCGGGAGCTGCTGGGGTTTCTATACCCTGCCCCCTGTCAAAACGAAAGTCTCTAGGGTGACGGCGGCGAGGGTGAACAGTATCAACGAGGCCCGCGTGGAGTTGGATGTGAGACCGATTGGTGTGAGCACGAGCATCAAGCCAAGGAATATCACGACCAGTATGCTCAGACCCAGGCTCAGGACGAATTTCGCCTCTGGCGAAGTACCCTTCCAGAAGAACATCCTGACGACTGTGAACCCAGGCACGAAGAACATGAACGGGATGCCGAAAGCATAGGCGGCGATGGTGTTCGGGAAGGCGAGCAATGCGACGGTCGCGATCAGCGAGAAGACGATTATCGTCATCCTCTGGCCGTTGTCAGTCCTGACGAACTCGAGGGCTCTTTCATAGTAGCCAGAGGAGGCCTCGTCAGCCGGACTCATCCCTCGGTAGAAACGACTCCGGGCTATTAGCGTTTGCGTCGGTGCACTCCCACCGAGCCAGTACCAGGCAAGAGACTCCAGAAACGCAATTCAGATATAGCCTTTTCACTATGCGCCTTTCTCAAGTCAGTACTCATCGTAGGAATGTTTTTAAACGGTCAATCCAATGTTGAACTCTAATCCAGCTTAGCATGAGTACTCCCATAGTTGAAAGGGGTGTGCACTGAGATGCCCAAGAAGAAGGATGTTGTCAAGGAAGAGCCGGTAGAGCCGGAGGTCGCCTGCCCAGTCTGCGGTAAGCCCGTTAGCATGGATGTGAACTCCTGTCCTCACTGTGGTGCAGAGTTCGAGGAGGAGGTCGAAGAGGTCGAGGCAGCTCCTGCCGAGGCGGCCGCAGTGGAAGATGAGGAGACCGCAGAGTGCCCGGTCTGTGGCAAGTCTGTGAGCCTCAACGTGTCCTCGTGCCCGTATTGCGGTGCGGAATTCGAGGAGGACGAGGTCGAAGAGGTCATCGAGGTCGAGGAGAGAGAGGTCCCCGTCAAGGCTACCCCGATGGCATCTCAGAGGCCAAAGAGGGCCCCCGAGAAGATCCCAATTGCGGAAGAGGAATACGTCGAGGACGAGGCAGCGGTCGGGGAGACCCACGCAGGAGAGCCAGTCCCCGCAAGCATAACGGACTTCAGGGTCATCGGGGTCGCGCTCGTAATCCTGGGCATAATCGGATCTCAGATCGCGTTCATGATAGATTGGTACTGGTCGTGGGTCCCGCCAATCAAGTCGCACCTGGGAACGTTCGTGGCAATACCCGCAATCATCATCGTCGTCGGTCTCCTTGTATTCATGCTGATCAAGAAGATGAGCACGGAGGGCAAGAGCTTCCCCAAGATGATGCCGGGAATGTCCCTTTCCTTGTTCATGTTCGGCATCATGGCCCTCATACTCGTGATGCTCTGGAGCCCGATCAACAACGCGCTCCAGGACTCCACGGTCGGGGTCGGAGGCGCCTTCGTTGCCATACTGGTCGTCGGTGTGCTCGTGATGTTCATGGGTCAGAAGATGGCTGCGAAGAACGCCGCCTGATGTCGCCCGCAAACCGTTCCATGAAACTTACCCACCTATCCCATGAGGGATGGCGGCGTTCACTTCCTGCTTCATCGATCCGGCTCGCGGCGCTCTCGCGGGCGCCGTGGAGGTCAGGTCTCCACAGGCGTTTAGAGTCTCCGTGGAACTCACGGCGACTAGGATTAGCGATGTGGCCTCCAGAGCGGAAACGCCAATAGGCCGTCTTGTAGTCTATCCACGTCTCCCGGGCCCAATGCGCCAATCCCACAGCCACTCACGACCCTTCATGGTATTGAAATCGTCTACTGCATGTAGCCTTTGTGAAACCCATTCCTCCATTCTATCTCGTTGTGCATTCGATACTTTCTTTGACATTTTCAATTACTGTCGTGATTGGCTCCAAGTCTTACGGACTTGGAGACTAATGCTCTCGTTTTCTGGCCAGCGCGCGCGCGAGGTCCGGACCAAATAATTATATACTATTATCCCGATATATTGAAAGCGAAAGCCGAAGGGATGGGGCAGCTCAAGCAGTGCGTTCCACGCACAGCGCAATCCACCTCTTCTGCAAAGCAAAAAAGGAGTGAAGCAGGATGGAAAGGAAGATCATCGCGATAATGGCCACGCTTGTGGTCGTAGCAGTGCTAGTCGTTGCGTTCGTGATGGTGGCCGCAGGCGGCGGGATAAACCGCTCGGGCGGATTCACCGCGCTATTCGACAAGCTTGAGTACAATGGCAACGAGACATATGAGCAGGACCTACAGGCGCCGGAGAGCTGGCATGTGAACGACAAGAAGGTCGTCAGCGACACTATCGTGGACATGACCTACAGGAAGCAGACTATTGGCCAGACCAACGTGTACACAACTACACTTTGGTTCGTGTACCTCGGGACGAAGTGGTCCAACCCATACCAAGGGCACGGCGACACCTTCAATGTCCCTGACAAAAGCCAAGACGGGTGGCTTCAAGTCAATCACGGCATGTTCTCGATAGAGGTGTCCTCTGCAACCAACCTATCGGTGCATTACTCAATAGGCGACGTGATAACTCTGGAGAACGCGCTCGAGCGGAACAGGAACAACCAGATAGGGTTCGGTGATTGGTCAGTCAAGAACGTCATTTAGAGTGAGACGGCCTCGGCCCTTAATCAGAAACATCCAAACTCTTTCAATCCAAGTTTTTCAGTTTCCAATGCTCCCATTTCGATGTGCTGGCTAACCCAGGAGGACTATTCGAGCCCGCATTCGGACTATAAGTACCTTGCTCTCACTCTCATTTCGCGAAATGACAACGCAGGGAAAAGGGTATTATAAGCCAGGGCTAAATGTTTAACTTATATAATCCTGAGAGCATTCGCGGTTAGGGCTACCGGGCTTTTGTGGGCGGTCGTTGAGTCCAATGCCGTTGTGGCGCGAGGGGGGAAAACCTCCCTGAAAGAGCGGTGCCGAAGCGATGCTCTACCAGAGGAAGGATCGTGCCCAGAAGTAGCCATGACCAGCGAGACAGAGAGGACTCTGTACTCAGACCCAGAGGCTTCACTAGAGGCCTTCGCTTCTGGTCACATGATTCTCGGAGCGGCAAGGTCAATGGACTTGGAGGGCAGCAGATCTGCTCTGAAAAGGGCGCCACAAACGGTCGCACAAATGGCCGCACCAACGGCCGTACGAATGGGCGTACCAACGGACGTACAAACGGCCGGACAAACGGGCGCACCAATGGCCGTACAAATGGCCGGACGAACGGCCGTACGAATGGACGTACCAATGGACGTACAAACGGCCGGACGAACGGCCGCACGAATGGACGTACCAATGGACGTACAAACGGGAGGACGAACGGACGAACCAATGGGCGCACCAACGGTCGGACCAACGGAAGGACAAATGGCATGCTCTACGGTGCCATCAACGGCATCACTCGGGGCCTCACCAACGGCGACTCGAACGGCTCAACTGGCATCACAAACGGGTTCGTGAACGGTTCGGGAGCCGTCAACGGTTTCCGCCTGTCCTATGAGCAGAGACGGGTCGGGGCCGTCAGGGTGGATTTCCGAAAGCGGCTTCTGATCATCGCGGTCCTGGTGACAATCATAGTTGCGATTCCTTATGCCTTGGTTTACGCATTCCCTAAGCAGACAGTCGAGATCGACGGCTACTTCATGGACTGGGTGAAGGCCCAGATCTTCAGAGACACTCCAGATTCCACCAATCCGGACATATCTCTCACTGGCTACGGTGCGAAGTCGGACGTCCGCGGGAGTTACTTCTACATAAGGACTGAGGGTACGATCTTCAACGGCAGAGACAACGGAGTCGATGCGTTCTACATATTCATCGACAGGGACAACAAGCCATCGAGTGGGTACTCCGTCCGAGGGCTCGGAGCCGACATTCTCGTGATGGTAATGGGTTGGAACAGGACCATGACGATGGCCGATACATACGTGTTCGACCCGGACGCGAGCAGGCTGGACTTCTCAGGGTTCCAGATCGTATCCGGGGCCCAGGCTGCCAGCTCGAGAGGCGAGCTGGAAATCGCCAGCTCGATGCAGATAAGCGAGAAGTCAAGAATGGCCATCTGTGCCTCGCATACCAACCTGACGTCGGACTGGTCCGACGTGAACTTCCGCACGAGGGGCTCCGCTCTTCAGGTGACGGAGCTCCACAACGCCCCAGCCGTGCTCGCCACCTCTTCTGATCAGCACATCCTCACCTTGAAGATGTCGAGCAAGGGACCGGTCTCCTACATCGATGAGCTTCGCTTCGACATGCTGGGGAACGTCACCCCTCTGGAGATCGTCGCGAGCGAAGGACCCCAGATACTCGGCACAAGCCAGAGCGGAGTCTTGCCGTTCCAGCCATCGCTCAGGGTCGAGGGACAGGAGCGCAGCATTGACATAACCGCCATTCTGCCCGCAGGGCATCTGAGTGGCTCGTTCGGTCTTCAGCTCAACAGGACAATCGGGCTTGGTGTTGACAGCAACGTCACCTGGGTCCTCGACTCCGTTCAGGATGGGGCGAAGGTTGCATATGTTGGCGTTGCCCCAGCCAGGATTGTCATCGACGGCGCGTTCGGCGACTGGGCGCTTCGAGCATCTATACAGGACCTGATCGGGGACGCGTATTCAGAGAAGATGAAAGACAATCGGTCTGGTGACGTGGATATAACAACGGTGAAGCTCGCGTCCACGGATGATGTGGCATCCTTCTACATGGCCGTAAATGGAACAATGCTGGGAGGCTCCAGCGTTCCCTCCAGCCTCGTAAGATGGGTGCACCCTGGGGCGCCCGCAGAGAACGTCACGAACATATCGGAGTCGATGTATGGCGCTGACTTTGCATTCGTGTTCATCGACACCGACGGGAACCAGGATACGGGTTATGACATCGGCGGATCCGAGATCTCACTGGCGGTCGTCGGCAAGGGCAACAGCATCCTCTCGAGCAGGGTCTTCACGTATGTCTCCGGCGGTTGGAACGACTCTGGCCCCATCGATGCTGCCATAGACGAGTTCCAGTTGGAGATCAGCGGCCAGTACTCTTCGCTAGGCCTGATCTCCGGTAGGACTTACACTGTGACCTTCGTCGCTCAGGACTGGAGCGGTCGGAAAGACGACATCGGCGTCGCGCTCCCTGCCAGGACTTCGGCAGGGACAAGGGCGTATCCGGGCATAGTGATCAATGAGGTGTATAACAAGCCCCCGCCGAACACCCCCAACGATTGGATCGAGCTGTACAACACGGGCACCACGCCGGTCGACATAGGGGGGTGGCGGCTGTATGTCGACGGCGTGCTCGTGTTCACTTTCCCCTCTGTCACGATCCAGCCAGGGGCGTTCTACCTCTCCCCGGGCATCGATTTCGGCAAGGCGATCAACTTCATACTGACCGACGCTTCGAGTTCCACCGTGGACCAGGTCTCCATCCCTTTCTGGCAGGAGAAATCCCACGGCAGGATTGGCAGTCCACCGTATTCGACCTGGGCTGATATGACTCCCACTCCTGGCGCGATCAACCAGGGTCAGACGCCTATACCCGAGTTCAGCAGCGTCCTGATTCCGGCGGCGATAGTACCAATTATCCTTATGGTCATTCGCCGTTCAGGAAGAGCGAAGGGAGCGACAGAGGAGTAGAGAGGGAAGCTGCATGCCTGGTGAAGACAATTCGAAATCAGACTCCTCGCGTGGGAACGGATACTCTATCGCCACCATGCTCAGGACGTTCTCAGAACCTTCGGAGGCAGACAGCCCCTTCGTGCCGAAAGTGGGCGGGCAGAGGTTTTTCATCCTTCTATTGTACGCCTCTGTGCTCGTGGTGGTGTCGATCGAGTTCTTCGCTAGCCAGAGGATATGGTATGGGAGCTGGGATGTCTACAACAGCTACGTGTTCACCGTTACTGGTGTGTTCGTGTTCCTCGGAATGGTCATGCTCATATCCTCCAAGCGGAATGCGGTTGACGCGTACACTCTCCCCATACCGAGAGTCGTTCTTGTATCCCTCGGGTTGGTGATGTTCTCCCTGAGCGGTCTCGCGCTCATCTACTGGAACAAGTCCCTCGAGGGCTGGGCGGTCCCGCTCAGCATCGCCCTGATATACGGGTTCCTGGTGATGTTGATCGGCGGAAGGGGCTTCGATACCAAGGACACGCTCAGGCTAACGACTTACGCGACTGGCCTCATCATCATGATCCTCGTGCCGGTCCATGAGGCTTTCGGAGTGGCGAAGAGTCCATCGGGCGAGTACCCATTCACCCTCCTCAACCTCATACTCCTGACCGCGGGGATGTCCCTGGCCCTCATATCCGTCCAGTCGTTCCAGACAAGGGACGGTTTCGTCGGGGCATGGCTCCTAGGCGCCATGGCCATATTCCTGATCGCCTTCCACGAGCAGATAGGCATCGTGGAGTCTGGCAATTACTCACCTTACGATCGCGCGCTCGCGCTAATCGGCGTGACATTCTCGTTTCTTCCTCTGGTGATGTACGCCTGGCGCGAGCGCGTGTACTTCTTTCTATGGAAGAAGCTGAAAACCGCGAACACGCTCATCGAATCTGGTGATTACAGGGAGGCTCTGAAGCAGACCAACGATGCGATCAGACAATGTTCCAGAGTCGGCATAGAGGACAGGTTCGCCCTCCCGTGGAGCCTCAAGGCCGACGCGTTGTACCGCATGAAGGCGTATGAGAAGGCCAGGGTCCATTACGACACCGCGCTCACGATCGACCCAAAGGACAGCACTTCATGGTGCCACATGGGCAACATGTATGCCTTCGAGGGCAAGCAGGAGGCAGCCCTGAAAGCGTTCGACCAGGCGTTGAAGGTGGAGCCGGCGAACGGCTATGCATGGAACAACAAGGGCACGGTCTACCAATCCATCGGCATGTTCGAGGACGCGCTCATCTGCTTCGACAAGGCTGCGGGTTACATGCCCGATAGCTTCGATGCACATATCAACATGGCAAGGCTGTTCTCGAAGCTGGGGCACAGCAACGACGCCCTCTACAATTACCGCGAGGCGCTCGATGTCAGGCCCAATAGTGACGCGGCCCGTGACGGCATCAAGCGGGAGTTCTTCAGGAGCATGTGCCTGGACCAGATAAACGGCTGGGAGCAGCTCGGGATGGACACATCGTACCTCAGGAAGATGCTGGACGAGGACCCTGCACACTTCGTCAGCCGTTCCAAGGAGTTCTTGAAGAACATCGTGGAGCAGAGGACTCAGCTTGCCGTCCTCCCGTCCTCAGAGCACGTCGATGTCAACACGGCCATCCAGACTATCCTGAGGGTGACCGAAGAGCCCGGAGCTAATCTGGATAGGATAGAGGAGGCGACGAGCCTAAAGAGGCACGACTTGGTCCTGCCGCTCGCTCTCCTGATGGAGACGGATCACGTTCATTTCAAAACCGTGGGTAGGCAGCAGGTGTACGTGTCGAAAGGCAAAGCCCCGGAGAAGCCACCGGAGCCTGTGGCGAAGAAGTCTGCGTCGCCGCACGAGCATGAGAAGAAATCTGCCCATGCCAAACCTGTCAAAGCCCCGATTAAATGCCCGGGATGCGGCCAAGTATTGACAGGCGATGAGATCAAATGCCCCAGCTGCGACCTGCCGTTCGAGACCGCCAGTTTCGATTGCCCCATATGCCGCGAGGAAGTGCCGTTCTCAGCGAGCACCTGCCCGAAATGCGGCGCAGTTTTCAGGGGAGAGGTCGAGGGTGCGGTTGCCGGTTCAGTCGCCGAACCTCCTTCTGGAAAGGCGCCCAAGGACAAGAAGAAGCGCAGGGGGTGGCCCAGGAGAAAGAAGGCGAAAGCGCCCCCTGCGAAGAAGGAGCATAGGAGGCGTGAGGTCGTCACCATCGAGCCAACCGCGTCCGTACTCATCTTCAAGCGCAGGAAGTGACGCCAGTACTCGTCGCTGGCATCAGTCTCCCTCTCAAAAGGTATCTATAGCGACTCTCCCATCCGTGGCTGGGGGAAGGGGCCAGATGAGAGTGCTTTCATTTGTTCGCTATTCCTTCGAATCTGTTATTAGGAACAGGCGCAGGTCCCTCTTCGCCATCATAGGCATTGTGCTAGCTCTCTCCCTGATGGCCGGTTCGTGGATCGCGGTCGACTCCTCGGGATATGGACTGCTCAGAGCTGCAATCGACGAAGTGAAGATCGACTTCGTCGCGACTTCTACTGATCAAGAATTCGCCCTGACCCCATCATATCTGACGTCTCGGATTGAAGCGATCGAGTCCGTGGAAGATGTCGAGCAGGCCGTGCCTGTCGCTAGGTCCACCGGCTGGGTGGTTTCCAACGGGACGGCCGACTACTATGGTCCTTACTCGTCCGGCACCATCCTGTTCTTGACGTCCGAGGGCTCGAGGATACTATCTCTGTACTCCATCAATGACTCTCTGCCATCTCCCGGAACGGTTGCTATCCCCAAGTCCGTTTCTGATGACCTCAAGATCGGGATCGGGGGAAACATAACTGTCTCGATGTCCAAGAGCGATTACTTCTGGGACAGCGTGAACAACACATACGTTTACAACAATACCTATCTCAACGTGACATTCCCGGTCTCCAAGATATGGTATCAGCCAGGAGGCGGCGACGAGTACGGCGGGAGGTACGGTGGTGGCTACAACTACATCTACAAACAGGACAAGGATGACGTCGTCATCAGGGGAGACTACAACCCGATAGTCCTAAACATGAACGACTCTGATTTGGTGGTCCCGGCACAGCGAGCTTTTGGAGGTTATTGGCCGCCTCAGCTGGATTTCTACATCTGGGTGGACCGAGGCAATGTCATCTCGATCGCGGATATACCCGGGACTCTGGATCGGCTGGAATTCATCCAGCACAGGCTGGACGCTCAGGGACGGGTGTACGGGTTCACGACTGGGAGCAGTGAACTTGCCCCAGCGCTAGAGCAAATGGCTCCGCAGCTGGAGGGGATGAAGCTGCTGTTCATCGGGCTATCCCTGCCTGTGGTCGCGCTCGGCACATACCTTTCGCTGGTCGGCGTAGACCTTGGTGTGACGGCAAGAAGGCGAGAGGTCGGCATTCTGAAATCCCGAGGGGCCAGCAACAGGCAGGTCTTTGGCTCTCTCATTCTGGAGTCCGCGCTGTTGGGGACGCTAGCTGGGATCATGGGGCTGTTGCTGGGCATAGGCATCAGCAGGTTCCTGCTAGACTCAGCTGTCGGCCTGACGTCCGGTGCGGGCTCGGAATCCGCGATCGGCGATCTCAGGATTGGTTCGTCCACTGTCTTCCTGGCAATCCTATTCGGGATCTTCTTGATGCTGGTGTCCTCGTACAGACCGTTCAAGAAGATATCGAAGATAGAGGTCGCTGAAGCGCTTCATCACTACTCTGCCGTTCTGACGCATTTGGAGTACAAGCCTACCAAGGACATTGTGATGCTTACATTGTCAATATGGAGCATCATCTGCGTTTCCGTTGGATTGAACTGGACGCTGGAGGGTGGTTCATGGATAGTCCAGCTGATCTTGATAGTGCTACTGTTTCTTGGCGTTCTGTTATTTCCGATCATGCCGTTCTTCCTTTCCCTCAGCATTGTCCGTTTGACGACCAGGAGCTCGCACCGACTGTACGCGAAACTGACGCTCCTTGTGAAACCGTGGACCAAGGAGCTGCACTATCTAGTGGACAGGAACATCGTCAGAAACCCCAAGCGTGCATCCAACCTTGCGGTCATCATCTCCCTCGCGCTCACCTTCGGCCTATTCATATCCGTCACCATGGAATCCACTCTGTCCTATCAGAGGGACCTGGTGAAGTACACAGTCGGCGCAGACGTCAAAGTGACCGGGTTCTGGTGGGATCCGGTTGATTCAAAGAACATGAGCCTGAGCAATCTGTCCTCCATCGGGTCCTTGCCGGGAGTCGATGAGTACGTGATGTACCAGACCATGTTTCTCACGATGGACACGTCGGGCTACTACGGTCAGTCTATTCAGGCCGTGTTCATGGACACGGCCAACTACACTGAGGTCGTCCATCCGTCTGATTTCTACTTCCCAGGCTCGGGCAACGAGGTGCTGGAGAAGCTGAATACGAACGGCACGGCGCTCTTGTCCAAAGAATACGCGGACCAGCAGGACATCTTGGTTGGGGATGTGATGAGAGTGAGCATCTCATTGCCGGACGACACGGACGGCACAGGTAACTACACTCTCCGCTCCTTCATCATCACCATCATCGGGTTCTTCAAGGGACTGCCAGGTCTTTCCCTGAACATGATAATGGACCAGCGATCCATCGGTTTCATCCCCGAATTGAACATCACTAGGGCGGGGCATGAGATAGGTTTCCTGGTCAACACCGAGCACGGCGCGGACCCCCATGATGTTGCGGACGATGTCGAGCGGAGTCTGGTCTCCAGTGGCGGCGTCTGGTACGGGTCAACGGTGATGGTCGACGAGCTCGAGCGCTTGAACAGTGACCTCTCCTTCGGCGCGCTCTCGGATTTCCTATACATGGAGTACGCTTTGTCAATGGTCATAATGAGCGTAGGCGTCGGACTGATCATATTCGTCGCCGTGTCCGATCGGGAACAAGAGCTGGCATGCATCATGGCCAGGGGATCCTCAGGGTCTCAGATGAGGAAGATACTAATGGGAGAATCCGTTTCACTTATGTCGCTCGGACTCATCGTCGGAACCGCTGTCGGACTGGTCACAGCCTACCTGTTCAACACGCTCATGGATGGAGGTTCGTCCGGCGTCGTGGAGAGGACGATGGTGTTCACGTTCGTAAGCTGGGCGGTAATCGGAATTGCAGTTGCTTCTCTTCTAATCGCATCGCTGATGGCGACTTCCCGCGCTGGGAAGCTCAAGCTCGCTGAGGTGCTCAGGATAAGAGGTGGTTGACATGGGAGACATCATCGTGAAGGATCTGATAAAGGTCTACAAGACAGGCAAATCGGAAGTGATCGCCCTAAGGGGTCTGGACTGCACGATAAAAGGCAGCGAGGTCCTCGCGATAATGGGGCCATCAGGCTGCGGCAAGACCACACTCCTCAACATCGTCGGCGGACTTGACCGGCCGACTGCAGGGTCTATCATGGTTGACGGGACAAACCTGGTCAACATGTCGGATGCGGAGCTGGTGAGGCACAGGCGTGAGAGGGTCGGCATAGTCTTCCAGTTCTTTAACCTGGTCCCGACCCTGACGGCGAGGGAGAACATCGAACTACCCATGAGGCTGGCGGGCAAGAGCTCAGACTTGATGGCTAAGCGTTCCGGAGAACTTCTGAAGATCGTCGACATGGAGCCGCGGGCGGATCACAAGCCGGACGAGCTGTCAGGCGGGGAGCAGCAGCGGATAGGTCTCGCAACGGCCCTCGCGAACGACCCTCCGATCATCCTCGCAGACGAACCAACGGGCGAACTGGACACTGTGACGGGCCATCAGATACTCTTGCTCTTGAAGAGGCTCAGGGACGAATACAAGAAGACGATCGTGATAGTCACACATGATCAGAGGATAGGTCAGATAGCTGATACTGTGATGACGATTGTGGATGGCAAGATAACAGGCTCGGTGACGGGGCAGGAGTTCTTGGCCAGTCTTTCTACTGGATCTTCACTTTCCCCTTCTTGAGCAGCATCTGGAGCGCTTCATCGGCGGCTTTGTCCTTCTTCGACTGGTCGTCGAGCGCTCTCCTTACTGCGGTGTTCACATCGCGGAGGGCGTTCTTCTCTTCTATCCATTCCATCCGCTTCTCTTTTCTGAACTCCATGATCTTGTCGCGCATCTCGGAGGCTTTCTGGTGGGCAGCATCAGCCTCCTCCCTGAGCTTGATGAAATCCGTATGTTTCTTGTTCGCGGTCGCTGCGAGCGAGGCGACTTCCTTGTAGAGGCTCGACGCCTCCTCGTGCGCTTTGTGCTGCTCGTCTGAGAGTCTCACGACTTCATCGTGCTCCTTGTCCGCCTGTTTGAAGAGCACGTCTATGCTCCGGTCCATGTCGTGGATCTCCTTCGCTATCGTGTTCTGCTCCGCGAGGACTTTCTTCATGCGCTCGATCTCGGCCATCTTCTTCTTCAATTCGTCCAGCAGCTCTCTCTCTTTCGTGATGGACAGCGGAACGGTCTGCTGCCGTAGCTCCATCATCTTTGTGTCGAACTCCCTCGCGCGTATCTCGTCCTTGAGGCTGCCCATGGGCGGACCCTTCGTCTTCTTCTTGAACTCGATCAGCTCCTTGGCCTTCGCCTGCAGTTCGTCCCTCTTCTTCTTGTGGATGCGCATCTCAGCGACGAACGCGTCCCTCTTGTCCCTCGCAGCGTTCATCTGCCCCTGGAGCACCTGCTTCTGCTCGTGCAGGCTGTCCCTCTCGGATCTCAAAACAGCAGCCTGCTCGTTTATCTCATCGCGCTTGTTCAGCAGTGCTCTGAACTTCAGTTCGGCGCTCTGGATCTCGCTGATCTTCTTAGGCATTATTGACCGCTGGCACGGGATAATGGGCCTGCCCTATAAGTTTATTGTTCTGAGGACGTAGTGCGATCCACAGTAGCATACAGGAAGGCTTATCTCCAACTCGGGGAATCTGCAGCAGGGGGTAGTGAGCGGTGAGCTCTAGGGGAGACGGGCAGGGCCCCGTCTGGTTCACGAAGGAGCAGGAGCTAATTCCCACAGACTTCCAAGCTGCGGATCTCAGGGCGGAGAATGCCGTTATCGCCTTAACAAGACACTTTTACCCGCGGATTGTGAGGACCGCTGGGTTCCGAGACAAGGGCAAGGCCCCGCCAATGAATGGTGCGATAGATGGAAGGCTGGGGCGCAAAATGGTCGTCTACGAATCGTCTGTCGGAGCTCCGGCGGCCGCGATGCTCATGGAGACTCTCGTAGCATCTGGCATCAAGCGCGTGCTCCTTGTGGGTGTTGCTGGTTCAATATCCTCCGAGTGCAAGATCGGCGATGTGGTGGTGCCGACCTGGGGCGTGCGGGAGGAAGGCACATCATATCACTACGTCCCTGGCAATGTGAAGGTCAAGGCTTCGGAATCGCTGGTGACTGCGATCGGAGGCCACCTTGGGCGGGGGCGGTTCAAAGAGGGTGGAGTCTGGACAGTGGATGCGCCATACCGTGAGACGAAGGGCAAGATCAAGAAGTATTCGAAGCAAGGAGTGGTCGCCGTCGACATGGAGTCAACGGCCCTAATGGCCGTTGCGATGTGCAGGAAGATCGAGTTCGCGCCTGTGCTGGTAATCTCTGACGAGGCCTTCGGGGAGAAATGGGTCCCTGAGTTCCACGGGCCGAAAGTGAGAAGGGCCAGCGAGGCCGTGTGCAGATCCGTTGTCGAGTTGATGTCGCGGTCCTAATCGTCGAGAGGAGTCTTGACTCCAAGCCCATAGCCTTTGGGCGCGATAAGACAACCATCCTCGAACTCGATCCCGGATGAAGGATCATCGATGATGTTGAAATGAGAGTCCAGGTCCGCATACTTCACGTTTTCAGAGCTCAAGGCGAAGTGCAATCCCGCAACGATGGATACCTGGATCTCCCCCATGCATCCGACCATTGTGGACATGTTCGCTGCGTTCGCCATCCGGTTAATCATTACGGCGTCGTTTATTCCAGCGCTCTTCATCAGTTTGATATTGATCATATCTGCTGCGCACGCCCTAGCCACTTTCCGAGCGTCCATGACTGACTTCACGCACTCATCGGCCATGATCCGCACATCGCTCGCTTCCGTGACCCTCTTCAAGCCGTCCAGGTCCTCCGCCTTGACGGGTTGTTCTACCACGACGACCTCGAGCGATCCCATAGCCTCACAGAACATGATCGCCTGCTCGACTGTGTATCCTTGGTTTGCGTCCACACGGATCTCGATCGACGGGCCAATTGCGTCCCTCACTGCGGCAACTCTCTTGATGTCTTCATAGAGCTCCAGGCCAACCTTGATCTTGAGCGCCTTGAAGCCGGATTCTGTGTGCTTCAGCGCCTCTTGCACGGTCGTCTCCTTGGATTCTATGCCAATCGTCATGTCCGTGATCATCCGGTCCCTCGAGCCTCCGAGGAACTCGTAAAGTGGTTTCTTCTCTCGTTTGCTCAGCAGGTCGAACAATGCGATGTCGACTGCTGCCTTCGCTGCAGTGTTGCCAGGAGCTATCGAGTCCAGACGTTGGTGGATCTTGTCGAGATCATTCTCGTCCGTCCCAACGCTCTTCTTCTGGACCTTCGAGAGGAACGACTCGATCGACTGAAGCGTCTCATGGGTGACATTTGTCGGGTTCGCGCTCCCTACCCCATAGTCGTCGCCAGAGACGACCTTGACAATGACGTTCTCCTCGACGTCGGATGAGCCGGTAGCGATCTTGAAAGTGCTCGTCCTTCTGTTGGTGAAGCTCCTGAACTCGATTGAGTCAATCATCTCCTCTGACCTCCTTGGAACAGCTTGACCGCGTTGATGTCCTTTCTTAGCCCCATTGCGTTCGCGACAGGAGAGCACTTCGTCCTGAGCATGTACGCTATCGGGCTCAGGTCCGTCTCAGAAAGCGATTCGAAGTTCGCCATCCCTTTAGCGATGATGAGATCGGCGTTGCGCAACATTTTTCCGAACGGACCGCTGAGCGAATCGAGATTCAATCCGACAGCAAAGCCAGGAGCCTCTACAATCCGATCGACTAGTTTCTCCATCCCAAGCCCCGAAATGTCCTTTTTCGTTGCATCGGTGAGAATCGGTTCCCCCTTGACGACGAGGGTCAAGTCGATATCGAACTTCTTCAGCTCCTTGAGCGCGAGCCTGTCAAGAACGATCTCTCCGCAGTTGTCCCCGAGATAGATGATGCGCTCGGCTTTCTTCAGGATGGATCGGATTTTCGGAGTGTCATCATGTCCGAGACCCTCCGATAGCAGGTTCCTGAATTCCTTCTTCAACTTGGACGGATCATCATATCCAGTCCCTATCCCGAAATCGAGCACGTTCCCCACGATAGAGCAAAGGAACGCGTCTCTGAGAGGATTCTTAGAAGCCTTGACGAATCTCTCGGCGGCAGGATACAGTTCCAGACCGACCTTGTTGCTCCTTCTCTTGAGGGCATGATACGGGTCCCTTGTGCCCAATATCCTGTATGTCTCCTTATGGACCTGCGTAGCGACCGTCGCGGAGCAGACTCTCTCTGCGAACAGCTCACCAAGCATCTCAGATGCGTTCCTGACGGCCTCGACAGCATCCGAACCGTCGACCTCTTCGGCCTCGAACAGGACTCTTCTGATAAGGCACGGTATGCACTCGGGTGTCATCCGCATGGCAGCGCAGGAATCCTAGTACCTGGATATAATCTGTAGGGTTACATGCAGTTGACGGTTTCAATACCATGTGGGGCCATGAACAGACGTGAGTCTAGTAGATGGTGTTCGGAGACAGGAGTAGACTGCAGGACTACATAATGGTGGTTCCGCTCTGGAGGAACGACTCATGAGAATCAGTCGTGCGCATCGATTCGAGTTGAAGCCCAACGATGTCCAGCGGACTCACTTCGCCAAGTGCGCGGGCGTTGCACGGTTCGCGTGGAACTGGGCGCTAGACGAGCGCCAGCGGCTCTTTCGTGAAAGGAAAGGTGACGAGCGGTTCACCAATGCCATCGAGCAGCACCGCCGGCTCAATGTTCTCAAGAAGACGGACTTCCCGTGGATGTACGAAGTTTCGAAGTGCATCCCTCAGGAAGCCCTCCGCAACCTCGACAACGCCTACGGGCTCTGCCGGATGGCAAAGAAAGCTGGCCGGAAGGCTCGGCTTCCGAAGTTCAAGAAGAAGGGCAGGGCGCGTGATGCCTTTGCCTTCACAACAGGCGCCATACGTGCAGAAGGCACCCACGTTGTCCTTCCCCGCATGGGACGCGTTCGGATCAAGGAGCCCACAGTCCTTGACGGACGAATCCTACGGGCGACTGTCACACGCGATGCCGACCGGTGGTTCGTCTCATTCACGGTCGAGCAGGAGGTTCCAGACCCCCAGCCGCCAGCGGGTTCTGCGGTGGGTGTGGACCTCGGCGTGTCCCGCTTGGCCACGCTCTCCGACGGATGCGTTTTCGAGAACCCCAAGCCTCTGCAGTCCCGCCTGCGGAAGCTCCGCGGGCTCGCGAAGGAACTTCACAGGAGGAACAAAGGAAGCAACAATCGAAAGAAATCAGCAGACAGACTGGCGAAGGCATACTGGCGCATCGGGAACATCCGCAGGGACGCCCTGCACAAGGCGACGACTCATCTCGCCAAGAACCACGGCGAGATCATCATCGAAGGCCTCAACGTGCAGGGCATGGCAGGGAGCCGCTACCTGGCGCGCGCCATCTCGGATGTTGGCTTTGGAGAGTTCCGCCGGCAGCTCGAGTACAAGTGTCGCTGGTACGGGAGCCGTTTGACTGTGGCACCAAGGTTCTACCCGTCAACAAAGCGATGCTCCTTGTGTGGCCACATCAAGAAAGAGATGCCCTTGTCTGAGAGGACTTACAAGTGCGAGAGCTGCGGGCTGGTCCTCGATAGAGACCTGAACGCAGCGCTCAATCTGGTCGCCGTGAGTTCCACGGAGACCTTAAACGCCTGTGGAGACCTGGCCTCCACGGTGCCCGCAAGGGTGCTGCGAGCCGGGCCGTTGAAGCAGGAAATGAACGCCGCTATCCTGCATGGGATAGGTGGGTAAGTTTCGTGGAACGGATGTACAATGACGACTCCTAGATTGATATGCTACCAACCCTTATTCGTCTTCCAGAGCGCGCAGCTCAGTGGTGGAACTGAATGGGCGTGGTCATCAGGAAGATGAGGGTCGAAGACCTGGTCGACGCGAAGGGAATCGACCTCCTATGCTGGAACGACCTCATGGAGAAGTCGTACGGCATCAAGTGTAAGCTCTCCGCTAGGACCGATGAGAGCATCCTTTCCTTCCTCCATTCGGACCCTGAAGGGGCTTTCGTCGCATCCGACGAGTTCGCCGGTGTGATCGGCTCCTGCTTCTCCCATGTCTGGGGTACGACCGGCTGGGTCGGACCCTTGTCCGTCTTACCATCTTGCCAGGCGCGGGGGCTTGGCAAGGAACTGCTCAGGTCGTCCCTCAGATATCTCGAGGACGAGCGATGCGTGGACATCGGCCTCGAGACAATGCCCGAGAGCTCCACGAACCTGGGCATGTACCTGAAGGTCGGCCTCCGACCGGAGGGAATGGTGTTCGTGCTGGGCAAGAAGATCGAACCTCACGAGCTGCAGGACGAAACCTTCGAGAGGGTGTCCATAGAGCGTTACTCTGAGTCCCAAGCCCAGGAGGATCTCAAGGCGCGATTCAAGAACATCTCGAATGCGCTCAGGATGGGTCTGGACTACTCCAAGGAGGTCGACCTGACGATGAAATACTCCCTGGGTGACACCCTGGTTGCGACTCTGAAAGAGAAAGTCGCTGGGTTCGCCGTCGTGCACACCGTCCCCAAGAGGATGAACATAAGCGCAACGTCCGTTCGCATGCTAGCAGTCGATCCAGGAGCCAAGCTCGATGTGTTCGAAACCCTCATCGCATCCGCGGAGCTGATGGCTGCGGATGCAGGAACGAAGGAGATATCGATTGCCGTCCCGGCTTCGTGCAGGCGTGCCCTCGATTCTGTGTTCTCCCGGGGCTATTCGATCGTCCAATCGTTCGAGCGCTTCATGTGGATGGGCAGCTCGGGCATGAGCGATAATAGCTTCAACCTGTGCACCTGGTCAGGGTGAGGTCACTTGATTATGCCAATCTCCGACAGCTTCTCAGGAAGGTAGGTGTCCGTCACATAGTCAAGACCGTACTTCGCCAGGGCCTGCTGCTCAGCCTTCTCCCCTATCTCGAGCATCAGGTCGATCTCGTGCTTCCAGAACTGGTCTTTGAACCTAGGGTCCGTCTTCTCGGCGTTGAGTGCTTGGATGTCCTTGTCGTTCAGCTTGTCCGTTGGCAGTTCGTAGTTGAGTATGTCTGAGGCCGTGATCCCGATGAACTCGGCCGTCGGAGTGGCAAGATACTCGGATAGGTGGGCGGTCTTGATCGCACCGTATGCCAGCGACGCGTGTATCCTGAAGCTCCAAGGATCGCCGTCCACGAATGTGCAGACGGGCAGCTTCATCTCCTCGTTAAGTCTCTTGATGAACCTCCTCGTGCTCCTGGCTGGCTGGCCCTTCAGGTGCACAAGGACAGCGTTCGCGTCCTCGTCGAACTTGTTCTCGACGAGCCTGTCGAACATACCGCCGGTCTCGATGGCGATGATGAAGTCAGCGTCGCAGTCTATGAACTCTATCTTGTCCTTCTCGACATTGTACGGTATGCCATATCCAGAATCGCCGACATCGTCCCTGCAGTTGATCTTCTTCTTCTTGCCCTTCCTGTCCAGCTCCTGCAGGGTGATGTTTCCGATGACCCTCGCGCCGTCCTCCTCGGGCCTGAGCTTGAAGTCCTCTCTCATGCAGGACGTGATGATCTCCAGGTCCTCGGCCAGCATGTTCGACTCATCCTGGGCGGAGAATTTGGCCTTGTCCCAGCCCTCCGATATGTAGTACATCTCTCTGAGCGTCGAGCTCTTCTCCTGCTTTATCATGTCCTCGATGAACTCGAGCATGTACATCGTCCGCAGGAGCATCTGGGCGCCCGTGAGTTTCTTGGCGGACCTCGCGCCCATCGCCTTGCCGTACTTCCAGACTGCGGATTTCGGGTCGAACCTGATGTTGGTCTTGGTCCTGAGAGGGATGACCATCTTCGGTATCTTCCCTCCGTCGATCTGGTCGTAGACGCTCCCTGCGAGCTCTGTGAGCTTGTCGACTGCCCTTTGATGGCGCTCTTCATTCTTCATTGTTGATCACCTCGGCGCCCTCATCGTAGTCCACCTCGCCCTCTTCCCCCTCCTCCGGCTCCTCCAATCCTCCCTCCTCGGTGATCTTCAGGTGTTCAAGGTCCCAATCGCCTGGCAGGACCTCCGCTCCTATGACAGATGCCGCATCAATGCCGCTCACATACAGCTCGTTCTCGTCGTACTGCTCCTGCGGCAACCCGTGCAGGTCAAAGGTCAGTTCGTAGATTCCGGTGGATGCGATCCTCTTGATGTCCCAGGTCAGCTTGTTGTTCTCTCGGATCTCGATCGGCTTCTCCTTGAGCGTCTTCTGATCGATCTTGTCGTACGGCGCGAGTATGTGTAGATGGAAGCTCTGGGACTTGGGCGTGTAGTTGTAGATCTTGACCGATATGTGGTGCCTCCCCTTCTCGAACTTGACCCCATCCTCTATCCAGACGACATTCATTATCTTCGTGATAGTGCCCGCTAGATCGGGCATCGGCTTCCCGACGATCTTCGCGCTCTTCTGCGCTATCATCGGTATGATCTCCTGGACGATCTCGAACTTCACCTTGGTCTTGCCCTTCTTCGCGGCTTTGTTCAGGTGTGTCTTGAGCCTTCGGGCGCAGGCCTTGAGGGCCAGCTCGATCTCTTCCTTGATCTCCGGGATGTTCGCGACGGCCTCTTTCGATTCGGAAGTGAACGGTATCTTGGTCGATGCGACGTGGACGAGGACTATAGCGGGGCCATATGGGATCCCTTGCCCGCCGCGCTGTTCCAGCCCGTACCTCCTCCAGTCCACTGCCTCGACTGCTTGTGTGATCGCACATGCTCCCTGCTGGTACATGAGCGGGACGCGGTTGGCGAATCTCAGTATCTGGACGGAATCCTCCCGGTTGAGTCCGCCGCCGTAAACGATGCCCACCTCGACAATGAACGGGTTTCCTCCGAAGACCTTGGGCTCTCTCGTGACCGGGGGCGCGTAGAAGTCTGCCTTCAGACCTCCCAAGACGTTCTTGAGTCCTTTCCTTATGAGCGTCTCGCCGATGGGGGACAGGCAGTCCGTCTCCGGGGACATGATCTTGACCTTCTTGATTGCCTCCAGGATGGCCCCAGCCCCCTCTAGGGTCAAGCGGCCGGGTCTCAGGTCCGGAGGGACTCCTGCCAATTCGCAGATCTCCCTCGCGACCCTGTAGGATATCCTCGAGAACTCGGTGTTGAGGAAGCTGGTCATCTTGAGGGATTCGGTGTACTTGGCCATGCTGAGTAGCTCCCCCAGCTCGACGCCCTCTGGATGCGGCTTGACTTCTTTGGTGGGCTTGGGCACGAGTTCTGAGGCCCTCTCGAACACGATCGTGTTCCCTTCTGGCGGAATGAATGTGATCTTTGCATGCGGGTTGACGATCGCAACACCTTTGAGGTATTCGAAGATGGACTGCCTCCCGCCGATGTACTTCCCCTTAACATGCACCTGGAAGCTGGTGCCGTGCGACCTGTCCCAGATGACGAAGTCCTCCTTGATGACGTCAGGCCTGTTCTTCTTCGTGTCCAGGATGAGATCGCACTCATATGCGACATCCTCATCGGATATCTTTGATCGGACCTTCGTCGCCTTGCCCGTTGTGAGCTGGCTGTACATCACGACAGCGGAGACTCCGATTCCCTGCTGCCCTCTTCTCTGGGCCCTCGTGTGGAACCTTGAGCCGTACAGCAGTCGTGCGAACACATTGGGAACTTGTTTCTTCACGATGCCAGGACCGTTGTCCTCGACCGTCACCCTGTACTCGGTGTTGTCTATTTTCTCGATGCGCACAAGTATCTCAGGCAGCACGCCGGCGTCCTCACACGCATCGAGGCTGTTGTCAACTGGTTCCTTGACGGACGTGATGAGCGCCCTCGTGAGCGAATCGAACCCGAGGATCTGCTTGTTCTTCTCGAAGAACTCGGAGACGGAGATCTCCTTCTGTTTCTTCGCGAGTTCATGAGCTATGGAAGACAATCGAGTGCGCCTCCACTAAGACGATAGAAGCTCTGCTTTATCGGGTGCATCCCAGTTGGTCGAAATGACTTACCTAGATAAATACGTGTTGTGGCAGTTGTGACATGCTGGCTCACGGCATGATTGGGCCTAGGCAATTCTAATCAATCAAATCTCTCGCCGCACTTCGGGCAGCGCTTGGCTTCTGCAGGCACGTCCGCTCCGCATTCAGAGCAGACGAACCCCTCTCCCGAGGTCTCCTTCCCCATCGCCTCGGCGAGGCTGGGGACCTTGGCCCTCCCCTGGGGGATGCCCTCCTTCTCCTTCGCGCGCTCCTCAACGGCCTTCTCGTAGGCATCCACTCTCATCTTCCGCGCTCGCCTGGTCCACCAGATCATGAGCAGCATGAGCGCGTACATTGGGTATACTCCTATGAACGACTGAACGAACGATATCGGGACCAACGGTGCCATGACAGCGGGTGTGCTCGTGTATATCGGTCCGTTGATTGCGAGCTCTGTCCCGTCCGCCAACCTCTCATCTGCGATGAGCCATGTGCCGTTCACCTTCGCCCAGAAAATGAATTGGTTGATCGGCCTGGTCACAGTCGTGTTGTAGTAGTAGTGCCAAACCGTGGCATTGCTCCTAGCACCATCCTTCAACATCGTGTAATTGGTCGCCTTGGCGCTCGGGAACGCCACGCTGGCAGTGTCGATACTTACCTCCTCCACAGTCGTGTTCGCGCTTGGTAGGTGGACAGTGAGAGTGTAGTTGAACATCGTGGACGAGTCACCGAACAGAGGGGTGACCATGCCGTCTGCGAGAGTGGCATTTTCGCTCGTTGCGATCTGGGGCTCAACGTGCTGGTAGAAATCAGTGAAATACACGACCCACACGCCTGCAAATGCGATGCACGCCACGAGGCCGACTATCAGTAGCTTCTTGACCCCCTTGACTCCAAGCTGCCACATGATGCCCAGCATGAACAGCGGGGTGATGAGACCGCTCAGGCAGAACGTCCCTGCGTAGAGCAACACTAGCGCATACACGCCAGCCGAAAGCGCGATTCCGACAGGAATCGGCAGGGGCGTCTTCCTGAACTCCTGGAACGAACTCTTCAGATACATTTCCAGTCTCTTGGCCGGGGTATCCATCTCGTGAGGCAACTTGCTCTTCGCATAAATAGATTGGTTCTCGCGGGCTGGTGTCGTAATAGCAGTTAAATATGTGGTTTCGCAATCGAAGGCATTCCTCTAGGAGGTCCCAGCGTTGAAGACCGCGGTCATAGCCATCGGAGGGAACGCCATACTGCGCTCCGGGGAGAAACCCACACAGGAGAACCAGATGCGCAACGTGGCGGTCACGGCCAAGGGCATGGCGGACCTGATAGAGAAGGGCTACGACATCGTAATAACGCACGGGAACGGGCCGCAGGTCGGGGACATACTTCTCAGGAACGAGATCGCCAAGAACGAGCTGCCACCGATGGGCATGGACGTGTGCGACGCCGAGAGCCAGGGGCAGATAGGGTACATGCTCCAACAGGCGCTCTCATCGGAGTTCGTAGAGAGAGGGATGAACAAGGTGGCCGTGTCGCTTATCACGCAGGTCATCGTCTCTGAGGATGACCCAGCGTTCAAGAACCCGACCAAGCCGATAGGCAAGTATTACAGCGCTCATGAGGCAAAGGAACTCCACAAGGAGAAGGGTTGGGTCATGGTCCTGGACAAGAAGAGGGGTGGTTGGAGGCGCGTCGTCCCCTCGCCTGCTCCACTCGGTATCGTCGAGAGCAAGCCAGTCCAGAGGCTCGTGTTCGGCGGAGAGCATCAGGCAGAGGTGGTCATCGCCTGCGGCGGAGGCGGGATTCCAGTCGTCCGCAGAGGGCACCGGTATGTCGGCGTCGAGGCCGTCGTGGACAAGGATCTCGCAGCGGCGATGCTTGCGAGAGATATCAAGGAAAGGTTGTTCGTCATCGCTACCGATGTCGAGCATGTCTTCCTCGATTTCGGGAAGGTGACTCAGAGGCCCTTCATGAAATCCAACCTCAAGGAGATCAAGAGACTATACGAGGAGGGGCAGTTCCCGCCGGGCACCATGGGGCCGAAGATACTCGCAGCCATCAGGTTCCTGGAAGGTGGAGGGGATGAGGTCGTGATCTGCTCCACCGAGAAGCTCGTTGCCGCCCTGGGAGAGGGCGCTGGAACGCATATCTACAGGGACGACATTAAGGCTTGAGCCCATGCCTTCTGCAGAGGAGCGGATCAAAGAGATAGATGAAGAGCTGGCAAAGACCCATTACAACAAGAACACCCAGCACCACATCGGCAGGCTCAAGGCACAGCTCGCGAGGCTTAGGGACGCCGTCGAGCTCAGACGTTCAAAGGGGCCTAAGACCGCCGGCTATGCCGTCCGCAAGTCCGGCCATGCAACTGTGGCTCTGGTCGGTTTTCCGAGCGTCGGCAAGTCGACTCTTCTCAACAAGATCACGAACGCGCAGAGCGCAGTGGCGGAATACAAGTTCACGACTCTCACGGTCGTACCCGGTGTGATGGAGTACCGGGGCGCGAAGATCCAAATCCTCGATCTGCCAGGGCTGATCAAAGACGCCTCCAAGGGCAAGGGCCGAGGCCGAGAGGTGCTGTCGGTCGTTCGTTCTGCGGACATGATCCTCCTCATGATCGACGTCTTCGAGACGAACATTCAAGTGCTGGTAGAGGAGCTGAAGACTGCGAATCTCAGGCTCAACCAGCGGCCGCCGGACATTGTGGTTGCGAAGAAGAACAGGGGCGGCATCATTGTCAACTTCACCACCAAGCAATCGGTCATGGACGAGGACCTCGTCAAGGACATGATGAACGAGTACGGACACACCAACGCGGATGTCGTGATCAGGGACGACATCGATGAGGACCAGCTCATCGACTCTATCTCCGGCAACAGGCTCTACGTACCGGCGATAGCGGTCATCAACAAGACCGACCTCGTGAACGAGACGTATCTGAAGCTGATTCAGAAGCGGCTCAAGGAGTGGAAGATCGTCCCGATTGCAGCGGAGAAGGACATCGGACTGGAGAAGCTCAGAGAAGATATCTACAACGCCCTCAAGTTCATACGCATCTACATGAAGCCGCAGGGGAAGGATGCTGACATGGTCGAGCCCCTCGTGATCAAGGACGGCTCGGACATAGGCATGATCTGCGACTCGATACACAGGGAGTTCAGGAAGAACTTCAGGTACGCGCAGATCTGGGGAAAGAGCGCGAGGTTCCCTGGCCAGATAGTCGGCCTAGACCACAGGGTGGTCGATCAGGACATTGTCACCATAATCGTGAAGCGCTGAAAAACTAAAGATTAAAGGGTTTTGAGCGGTGAAGAAGAGAACTGAGTTCGCTCAGACCTTCTTCATCAGCTTCATGAATCCGCCGCCTTCATGAATCTCCAGATTCTTTGAGGCGACGATCTGCTCGAACTCGGGCCAGTCGATTATATCGACCCTCGGGCTTCCGCCCCGAGTGAATTCGACCTCGGTTGTCCCTCTTACCTTGCCGGGTTTGAGGCTCTTCTCAGCTGCGATCTCCTTTGCCCTGTCGAGAGATATTGGCTTCATTGGCATGTGCATCCCTCCGTGTTGCCGGATTCACTTCCGACACTGACTGAATACTCGTCGGACATATAAAGCCCTTTCGCCAGTATGGCTATTTTGTATGCTGGACAGCTGTCAGACATCAGCAAAAACGTGCTCAGAACAACAGCAAGAGCATCAGGGTAGATATGAACAATGTCGCCATCGCGATTGGGAAACCGACCAGGGTGAACTTCCAGAAATTGATCTCGACGCCTTTCGCCTCGGCCTTCTCCGCGACTATCACGTTCGCTGCAGCTCCGAGTATGGTCGCGTTCCCTGCGAGGGTGGAGCTGGATGCGAGGGCTATCCAAAGCTGATGGTCCGTGATGGGTATCAGCTCGCCCAGCAGGAGCACCGCAGGCACGTTGCTCACGAGGTTGGACAAAAGGGCGGACAATGCTGTAAGCCATTCCATGGTCGGCACTCCAGAATCCCTGAAGCCAGGGAAGAAGTTCTTTATCTCGTTCAGCAGCTGGGAGTCCTTGACCCCTTGGAGCACGACGAACAGGCCTACGAAGAAGAGGATGATCGACCAGTCGACTCCCGCGAGCATCTCTCTTGCCTTGACGTCTGTCACGAGCGGCACGACGAAGAGTGAGACAACGCCAGCCACGAACGCGATCACGGCGATCGGGGTTCCAAGGAACTGGTTCAGGACGAAAGCCACGAAGGTCAGGGCGGTTATTACCAGCAGGCTGTAGAGCCCGAGCCTCCTCTCCTTCATCTTCCTGATGCCAGAGGTCGTGGACTCGTCGCCCTTCACCAGCTCCTCCTCGAAGGCCTTCCATCCATCCTTGAGGATCTTCCTCCTGAAAGCCTGCGCGCTCCCCTGTTCAATGTCCTTCCTGTAGACAAGGTAGAGGATGGCGATCGCCACGAGCATGCAGACGACGGAGACTGGAAACAGTCTCGCTGAGAAGTCTATGAAGGACATGCCCGTCTTCGTCGCGATGTACGCGTTCTGGGGATTGCCAACGGCCGTCGCCACGCTCCCGATGTTTGCTGCGATGGCCTCCGCCACGAGGAACGGCACGGGGTTTGACTTCAGCAGTCTGCAGGTCCTGATTATGATGGGCGTGAAGAGCAGCACGACAGTATCGTTGAGCACGAGCGCCGACAACGCGCCCGTGACCACCATCGTGAGCACCAGGAACGTGAACTGGTCCTTCGAGTACTTGATCATCCTGAGCGAGACCCACTCGAAGAAGCCGCAGAGCTCAAGCCCAGCTACGAGGATCATCATCCCGACGAGCAGTATCAGTATGTCCATGTTGATGGCGCCGATGGCCACATCGGGTTTGACCACGCCGAAAACGATCATCAGGGCAGCGCCGATCAGCGCCGCGGCCGGCCTGTCCACCTTGACCTTTGGGAACCGGCGGATCGAGATAAGCGCATATGTGACCAAGAAGATCGCGAGCGCAATCCAAAGGGCTCCCATCTGAGGTTAGGAAAACGTAACGCCGGATATGAATGTGAGCATTCGTCCCCATCCAAAAGGATTAAGAAATGGGTGGCCGTTCAAGCGAACGATGATTCAGAGGCCAAGAGGGACTAGGGACTTCGGCCCGACAGAGATGGCCAAGCGCAGGAAGGCGGAAATGTCCATGCGCGAGTCGTGCGCTCGGTTCGGATTCGGCGAGGTCGTTACTCCCACATTCGAGCACTCGGAACTGTTCACGCTCAGGTCTGGCCAGGGCATCATAGACGAGATGTACGTCTTCAAGGACAAGGGCGACAGGGAGATGGCCCTCAGGCCGGAGATCACCGCGTCAGTCATTCGGTTCTATGTCAACGAGCTGTCCACACTCCCCAAACCGTTGAAGCTCTACTATGTCGGCAACTGTTTCAGGTACGAGAACCCCCAGAGCGGCAGGTTCAGGGAGTTCTTCCAGCTCGGTGCAGAGCTCATAGGCACCAAGAGCCCTGAGACGGATGCCGAGGTGATCGCGCTCGCAATCAACTGCATCAGGGCCACGGGCTTGGAGGAGTTCATCGTCCGCATAGGTCACATCGGCATCCTGAAGTCGATGGTCCACAGCGAGATCAAGGACCCGAAGGTCGCGTCCGATGTCCTGAGGATGATAGACAAGGAGGACTTCGACGCCATGGGCGACATGTTCGATGCAAAGGCGCTGCCCAGGCAGCTGTTCGATAAGATCACATCTCTCGCGGAGGTCGAGGGCGAGGTGGAGCTGCTGAACAACCTCGAACCGTCCGAGGCGACGGAGTACTTGAAGGAGATATTCTCGGTGCTGAAGCTGTACGGGATCGAGGACTGCCAGGTGGACCTGGGAATCGTCCGCGGCCTCGACTACTACACGGGCATGGTGTTCGAGATAGATGCGCCCAGGCTGGGCGCTGAGAAGCAGATTCTCGGTGGCGGATCATATACGCTGTCCGAGCTGTTCGGTGGCGAGCCGGTGTTCAGCACGGGCTTTGCGATCGGGATCGACAGGGTCCTGCTCGCCCTGGAAGCTGAGAGACCTATCGAGCTCGCGCTCCCGCTAGATGCGTTCGTGATTCCAACCAAGGACGACATGAGAAAGTACGCGTTCGGGATCGTCTCGAGGCTGAGATCGCAGGGCCTGAAGGCGGATGTCGATCTCATGCGCAGGACCATGAGTAAGAACCTGAAGTACGCCGCGGCGGTAGGCTCGAGATATGCGGTCATCGTGGGCAAGGAAGAGATGGCGAAGCGGTCAGTGATGCTCAGGGACATGAAGTCCGGGGAGCAGAAAGTGGTTCTTGCTGACGAGGTCGGTTCTGAGATCGCGAAGTCGCTCTGAAGTTTCTCGGTTCGGTAGTTCGCTAAAGTGGCAGATGATTCAGATCTCGGGTTTTCTTGGCTCCGTGGTCACCCAGTCGTCCGCCTCTCGGAGCACAACCGACTTGTTGCTTCCAGGCAAGATGAAGTGCATCAGCTCCGCAGTCAGTCGCTCATCTACCGGGTCCTTGAACTCCCTCATCTTGTCAAGGTCAGCGAACTTCTCATACTCGTAGATCATAGCCAGGTCATGATCCCCTAGGCCCATGGCCGCGCCATACAACCCTACGAACTTCCAGCCCTCAGGGACATGCTTCTCAAGAAGTGGCTTGTTCTTCTTGTACCAATTCTTCAGCTCCGTATCCCTGCCCTCCTTCACATTCCCATACCATATTTGCAGCATGCTTTTCCTCCTTTTGCCGGCGCACGAGGAGGTCACGTGAGCCGTGGATGAACCACGCCACTTCCTCCTCGTCACGTACCATGCCCTACGGCTCCTATTTGAAATCTTCGCGTCGCTCCGGCCAAAAGAATCGTCACTCACCATAGGCACGGGCGAATCCGGATTGCTCTAGTTCGGGAACCTGTGAAAAATGGTGAGTTGTCCATCCGGAGCATCGCCCCGGATGGGTTGGAGTTTGAGTTCGTCTACGGGAAGAAGCCTCTCAGCTTCGTTGCGTCCGCGACTCTCTTCACTGCGACGAGGTAGGCTGCGTCTCTCATGTTGCACTTGTGCTTCTCGTGCATGTCCCACACCTCGTGGAACGCCGCGGTGATCTTCTTGTCGAGGCGTTGATTGACCTCTTCCTCGGTCCAGTAGAAGTTGTAGTTGTTCTGGACCCATTCGAAGTAGCTCACCGTGACACCGCCTGCGTTCGCAAGGATGTCGGGCAGGACGAGTACGCCGTTCTTCCACATGACGTCGTCTGCCTCGAAGGTGGTCGGGCCGTTCGCGCCCTCACCGGATATCTTGGCTTTGATCTTCGCAGCGTTGTCCTTCGTGATGACGTTCTCGAGAGCGCAGGGCAGGAGCACATCGACCTTGAGCTCGAGGATCTCCTCGTTGCTGATCGGCTTCGAACCGGGGAATCCGATGACGCTGCTGGTCTTGACCTTGTGCGCCCAGACTTCCTCGTACTTCAGGCCCATCTCATTGATGATGCCGCCCTTCGAATCGGTCACGGCGATGACTTTCGCACCGAAGTCGCGCTCGATGAGCTTGTGGGCGAACGCGCCGACATTGCCGTATCCCTGGATGGCTACGCTTGCGCCCTTCAGGTTCATGCCGATCTTCTTCGCCGCTTCTCTCACGCAGAACACGAGACCCCTCGCTGTCGCCTCAGGCCTGCCGAGTGAACCGCCGAGCTCTCTTGGCTTGCCGGTGATGACGCCTGGGACAGAGTAGCCCTTCTGCATGCTGAAGGTGTCCATGATCCAGGCCATCTCTCTGCCGCCTGTGTTCACGTCTGGAGCAGGAATGTCCTTCTCCGGGCCGATGATGATCGAGATTTCAGACGCGTACCTCCGCGTCAACCTCTCGATTTCGTTCACGGACATCTTCTTCGGGTCGCAGATGACGCCTCCCTTCGCACCACCGTAGGGTATGTCGACTGTGGCGGTCTTCCATGTCATCCAGGACGAAAGGGCTCTTACCTCATCAATGTCCACCTGTGGGTGGTATCTGATGCCTCCCTTGTACGGACCGCGGGCTTCGTTGTGCTGGACTCTGTATCCAGTGAAGACCTTGACCGCTCCGTTGTCCATCTTGACAGGAAAATTCACTGAGAGCTCCCTCTTCGGACTCTTCAGGACTTCGATCATGCCCTGGTCGAGACCCAGAGTCTTCCCCGCCTTGTCGACCATCTTCTTCATTTCTTCAAACGGATTCGCTTTGCCTGCCATTCTAACACCATTGGCCTAATCCACCACCGCGCAAATACTCTGCGCGAGATGATTGTGGTAGCGCATGCCAAGACTGAATTTAAAGGTTCCCTCTCAACCCCGTTTCCTCCCGGAAGAACTGCATTTTCAACCGGATGTTTTTAAAGGTTCTTCGAATGCGTGGCCCATCTGTCGTAATTGATGGCCAATTCATGACGGAAGTTCGAACGGCTGTCTTCTTGAAAAATCCCCTTTCGACACGTCTTTCCGAAAAGCATCCGCCTTTCAAGATTAACGCCGCTATGGCCCGCAGAGGTCGAATCCGATCAGTATCGACGCCAGCTTCGGGTCGTCATCGAGCCCGGCTTTCTTCCGGAGGAACAAGTCTCCGGTGGTGGACGGGCTGGAGGAGACTACGCAAGCCGTCCCTCGGACATCTTCGACCTCTTTGAACTCCACGGGCGGGAGCACGAACCTGGAGCCTTTGCCGCTTTCCTTGCCCACGAACAGCACAAAATCCTTCCCGAGGAACAGAGTCTTGCTGCCCTCCCCTGGCCCCACCTTCTCTCCCAACAAGAGTTCGCGGCCGATGACAGCTCCGTTCTCGTTCATGAGAACGACAGTCGGATGGGGCGGTCCTCTGAATGTGTTGTCCTTGACGATGCATGCTACATGTCGTCTCTTGAGGCATTCGAGCACACCGTCGTTCTGGACTGTAAGCGGTCCGATTGGCGGGTACCGTATCTCCAGTTCCTCAAGACCATTTCTCATCTCACCCGTCAGGTAGAATGTGTGCTTTACGCCTCTAAGGCTGGCTAGCACCTTTTCGATCTCGTCGAGCTTCTTGTTCGTCTCAGCGTTGGGATTCATGGTGCCCCTCATTCGACCATGCAAAGACCTATCTTGGCTGCAGAGGCTCCACATGCGACAGCGAGTGCATCACGTGCTGCACGAACAGATCCTCTGGCAGGGAACCCGCGATTTCGAACTTCTCGTTGATGATGGTCTTGGGGACGCCTGTGACCGAGTACTTCTGCGCGAGCGGGACGAACTCCGTCGACTCGACCATGTCCGCCCATATCATGTCGCTCTCGATTGCGAACCTGTGCGCCAGCCTCACGGTCGCTGGACAGAACGGGCAGGTGGGCGTCACGAACACCTGGATGTGGACCGAGCTGTCCACCAGCTTCAATATGTCCTTCGTCTTCTGCGACAGGCCGCTCTCGCCTCGAGAGATGTCCAGAATCGCCCCAACGAGAGACGTGAACTCGTAGCCTGACGGTATCCCGTAGAATCTGATGCCATAGTCTTTGGCTCCTATCACTGCGATAGCTGGTATCTTGTCGATTCTGAACTCATTCGCCTTCATCTGGTCCTTGACGAAGTCGTACTTTTCCACCTTGATCTTCGGAGAGATCTCCGCAAGCTCATTGGCTACAAGCTCGGTCTCCTTGCAGAACATGCAGGGCATCTCCTGCGTGAACACGACGAGCCTGACGTCGTTGACCAACTTCTCACCGAACTCCTTGGCTAGGATGTCTCTATCCTTCTGCGGTATCAAACCCATTTCAATCACCTCGGGAATCATTCACTTCTCGGACAAGTCGACACTGATCTCGATGCCCTCGCGCACGCTCGCGCTGACAATGCAGAAGTCCTCGAATATACCCTTGCATCGTTCGAGCTTATCTTTGTCAACATCGTCCACATCTATCCTCATGGTGACCTTAATTCCAGAAACACGCCATCGGCCCTTCTCGTTCCGGGCGAGCGTGGTCTCCACGTCGGTCTCGAGGCCATTCGGCTTGGCCCTTGACTTCTCCAGGCTGAACAGGAGGCTTGAGCTCAGGCAGTGCCCAACGGCCGACGAGAGCATCATCCCGGCGCTCGGTCCCTTGGACTTCCCGATGGGTATGGGTTCATCCGTGTAGAGCTTGGCGCCGGGCAGTTCGTCGAAGGTGATGCTGAACTTGTAACCATCTTCACGCTTCATGTGCGTGTGTATCTTCTCGTTCATCCGTTCCTGCCTCTGGCTTTCAGAATACAGGTGCTGGGTTAAGACTTTTCGGCGTCATTCATGGAATCCGTCCTGCGGAGACACCCAATTCATTGGGGGAGGAAGCAGGTCGCCCGACCCTCCGCAACTTCTGATCCCTGATATACCTCGCTATCGCTTCCGCAGACACATGCCCCACCGTCCCAATGTAACAGCTCGGGCTCCATAGATGCCGCTGCCGGATCATTGTCTGCAGGATCGGATGCTCGTCGAACAACACCCTCGCGCTGATCCCTTTCAGAGCCTTCACGATTCCGACGGGAGATTCCGTCCGGTGCGCTCCGATGAAGAGATGCACATGGTCGGCCGCCCACTTCCAGGCAACCTATAAATATCGAACCCCCTCTTCCAACCGACACACGATCAGAATTGGTTCCAACTTGGAGGTCTGAATGAATGGATTGGGGTCTGAAGAACAGGATATCTCGAATCATAAAGCCCGACACCGGGCGCTCTGTAATGCTTGCCGTCGACCACGGATACTTCCTCGGCCCGACCAGCAGACTCGAGGTCCCAAGGAAGACGATTATGCCCTTGGCGCCCTACGCGGACGCGATCATGCTCACAAGGGGCGTGTTGCGGTCCTCCATCGATGCGACTATACTCAACTCCGTCGTGCTGAGAGTCTCTGGTGGGACTAGCATCGTCGGCGAGGATCTCTCCAACGAAGGCATCATCACTTCGGTAGAGGACGCATTGAGATTGAACGCGTCCGGTATCGCCCTGTCTATCTTCGTCGGGAGCAAGCACGAGCGGCAGACGCTCCTCGCGCTCTCCGAACTGGTGAACGAGGGACAGAAACATGGCATGCCAGTGCTCGCAGTGACAGCCGTCGGTAAGGAGCTGGGCAAAAGGGACTCAAGATACCTGGCTCTCGCAAGCAGAATCGCCGCCGAGATTGGCGCGCACATCGTCAAAACCTACTACTGCGACGATTTCGAGAAGGTGGTCGAGAGCTGTCCGGTTCCGATTGTCGTCGCGGGCGGACCGAAGCTTTCTGAGAAGGATGCGCTCGAACTGACATTCAAATCGATCAAGGCTGGGGCTGCGGGCGTCGACATGGGGAGGAACATCTGGCAATCGGACAACCCGATACCCATGATCAAGGCCGTGAGGAAGATAGTCCACGAGGACGCGACCGTCAAGGAAGCTTACGATATCTACAGGAAGCTCTCGAAACAGACGTGAGCCTGTCATGGTGAACAGGAGCCACGAACAGATGCGCGTTGCGATGTACTACAGGAACAGCGATGTCCGTCTCCAGGAGATGCCCAAGCCGGAGATCGACCGTTCGGAGATGCTCGTGAAGGTCATCGCCAGCGGGATATGCGGCAGCGATGTGATGGAGTGGTACAGGATCAAGCGCGCGCCCCTTGTGCTCGGGCACGAGATAGCAGGCGACATCGTCGAGGTCGGCAGGGACGTGGATCAATACAAGGTCGGCCAGCGCGTCTTTGTCTCTCATCATGTGCCCTGCATGAAGTGTAGGTACTGCCTCGCGGGCCACACATCCACATGCGACACCCTGAGGACGACCAACTTCTATCCTGGAGGGTTCGCCGAGTTCGTGCGCGTCCCTGAGATCAACCTGGAGCATGGAGTGTATGTCTTGCCAAAGGAACTCACATACGACGACGGCTCATTCATAGAACCGCTTGCATGCTGCGTGCGCGGGTTCAGGCAGAGCAGGTACGTCGCTGGCATGACTGTGCTAGTGCTGGGGAGCGGTATCGCGGGCCTGCTGAACGTCAAGCTGGCCAAAGCCTACGGAGCGGGCAGGGTGCTCGCGACGGACATATCCAAGTTCAGACTTGACACTGCGAAACGGTCCGGCGCAGATGCAGCGTTCGATGCGCGCGGTGATGTTCCGAAGTTGGTACGAGATGCGAACGCTGGGCGGCCCGCCGACTTCGTCATAGTCTGTGTAGGCTCCGTATCTGCTATCGACCAAGCGTTCAAGTCCGTAGACAGGGGTGGTACTGTCCTCATCTTCGCCCCTCCGATGCCGGGTACGCAGGTTCTTGTGCCATTCGGAGACCTGTGGAAGGACGAGATCACAATCACATTTACGTACGCCGGAGGTCCGAGGGACTTAGAGGAGGCGATCGAGCTCCTACGCACGAAGAAGGTCGTCGTGAGCGATATGATTACTCACCGGTTCGGACTTGCGGACGCCCAGAAGGGCTTCGAGCTGGTTGCCCGAGCGGGTGATTCGATGAAGGTCATCATCGATCCGCAGAAGTAGAAGGACGCAACCCGGGTCCAATGGACTCACACAACGAGTCCGATTCCGAAGACGGTCAATATGCCCAGCGTGTTCAGAACGAAGCATATCACAGCGAATGTCCTCTCCCTCATGGTCGTCAGACCCGCCAGCATCGCGACGCCGAACTCGTCGGGGAGCGGGGATGCGATCACTATTCCGGCGATGCCTGCAGAGATGTAGAACGACGCTTTCGGCGGTATCCTTCTCACGCGCAACACATGGAAATGGCCGAACATCTTTGAGTTCTTGAACCGCTCGATCTCGTCGTTGAATGTCATCCTGATGAATTTGAACAGGAGGTAGTCCGACGCGAGAGCACCCAGCCCTCCTATGACGGCCGCGATGAAGATGTTCACATCGTCGGCAATCGTGGCTAGAATCGCCACTCCGAAGGGAGCCCCAAACCCGAATGCGAACAACATCCCACCGAAGAGGGCGGACAGGTATCCAAGGTCTCCGAGCGAGTGGAAGAACGACTGCACGTCATCGTTGGTGAAGAGTCCACCTGCGAGGAACGAGGTGGAGGCCAGCAGAACCAGCTTCGGGTACTTGAGGAATACGAATAGATCCCAGAGGCCGTCGACTATCCTCTTCGACATCTTGTACTTCGGCATGCCCTTCCGGTCCATCTCAGTGACTGATAGCATTGCTTGTAGAATTCTTTTTTGCAGCCGCCCTTGTCATGCGAATCTCGTGACCGTCCAACTCTTCGTTGCAGAAGAGCGTCATGCCAGCCGTCGAAGGTTCGGAAGCCTTTTCTACCGGGCCTGAGATTCCGGTCCAGCGGAAAGGACTGCCCGAGGCTATGGCATTGTCTGTGTGGGTCAGTTTTCTCTGATACTGCCGAAAGTGGTGCTGGGCTTTTCCAAGTGGTCCTTCGAGAACACGCGAGGTAGTGCGATATGGTACCACACGCTAGTTACGAGAAGGAATATGTGTCTAAGACGAAGAAATCGCGAGCGCATTGGGAGAAGGTACGAAAGCTCATACCCTCAGGCGTTGAAAGCAACGTGCGGTTCTTCGAGCCATACCCATTCTACGTGAAGAGTGCCAAGGGCCCCTACATCTTCGACATCGACGGCAACAAGATCATCGACTTCGCGCTCGGCTACGGCCCTATGATACTCGGCCACAATAATCCTGCAGTCATCAAGGCCGTCAAGGCCCAGGCGGACAAGGGGACCATGTTCGGTGCTTCCGCCGAGATGGCCTACGATTACGTCAACATGGTCAAGAAGGCCATGCCATCGATAGAGATGTTCAGGTTCGCGAACTCCGGGACCGAGGCGACGATGCATCCGCTCAGGGTCGCGAGGGCCTATACTGGCAAGGAGAAGGTCGCCAAGGCCGAGGGCTCCTATCATGGGGGACACGACTATGTCCTGCAGTCCCTGGACATCCCTCCTGACAAGTTGAAGGACAAGAGATGCCAGCCAGCGGTTCCATTCGGCAAAGGCATCCCAAAGTGCATTTCAGACTTGCTCGTGATCTACCCGTTCAACGACTGGCCCGCCACCGAGGAAGTACTCACGAAGAACGCAGACGAACTCGCTGCGGTGATCATCGAGCCCGTCCAGGCCGGTGGCGGATGCTTCGCGCCGAGAGACAACTACCTGAAGAAGCTGAGGAAGCTCACCAAAGACCTCGGCATCGTGCTCATCTTCGACGAGGTGCTCACGGGATTCAGGGTGGCCTTTGGGGGCGCCCAGGAAAGGTATGATGTAAAGCCGGACATCACCTCGATCGCGAAGATCGCAGGCGGTGGATACCAGCTCGCAGGCTTCGGAGGGAAGAAGGAGATCATGGAGGAGATAATCCCAAAGGAGGGCGGAAACGTCTATCACGGCGGAACATACAATGCCCATCCAGTCTCCGTGACTGCAGGACTCACGACCCTGAAGATCCTCTCGAAGCCTGGGACATATGCGAGGATCGACAGGATCGGCGATTCGCTGTTCCACGGGCTCAGGGACTCGGCGGAGGACCGAGGAGTGGATGTCTGGGTAGAATCAGTCGGATCCCTCGGACAGATGTACTTCACGGACAAGGAGATACGCACATGGCGAGATGCCTTCGATGTCGACGGAGAGAAGTGGAGGCATTGGTTCATGCATTCCCTGGGCAAGGGCGTGTTCTTCGGAGTTCCCCACTCAGACGAGCACTTCTTCACCTCTCTGGTCCATTCGAAGGAGGACATCCAGACGTCCATCGAGATATCGGACCAGGCTTTCAAGGGAATTGCTGAAAGCTGATTGTCTCGTGAAACCCTTTCGCCAATTCATTTCTCGAGGGTTGACTGAGTTCCAGGAACAACCCTCAAAGCCAGGAAACGGCATAACCTTCGGCGAGCATGAGCGAGTCATCCGAGCCGAGAATCCACACGGAGGATATGATCGACGGCGCAAGCCTCCTTTCTGATGAAGACAGAGCAAAGATGCTCGCTAGGATCCATTCCCTGGTATACTGGGTCGGCATGTTGGTCCCTGAGCACATACTTGCAGGCGACTCCGAGATCGACCTTCGCGAAGTTGCGTACAACTTGACGACCAAGGAGAAGCTGACTCCTGAGGACATCGCGAAGGTCAATGAGCTCATCCACATGCTGAAGGCGAAGGAGCATTACCTCGAGAAGAAGCTGGCTCACGACCCCATGTCGCTGGAGACTGCGAAGGCGTTGCTCGAGGAGACGTGCGGCCTGCTCAGGGCGATTGACGAGCTCCGGTCCGTCGAATCCCTCGAGAAAGCGGAGTTCAGGAAGAGAGAGATCATGAGCAGGATCGAGGACGCCAAGCGATGGCAGAGGTTCCTAGAGGCGATCAAACCGCCGAAGTGAGTGCCCGAGACGGATTGTTCAGCCCTGGTACTTCTTCACGACCTCGTCTATCCTCATCTTCGTGTCCTTGTCGACTTGTTCAGGCACATGAGTTGCGAGTATCTGCTTGGCCTTCTTCCTCGCAGCGCGAACCATCTCTCTCTGGTCCTTGTCCAGCCCGTATGTCCGATACAACCGCGCTTTTTCCTGAGTCGGCATGAACAGCTCCTTTCTCATGTTCCTGGCAGTATGCGCCTCCTTCAGGAAATTGCCACCAGGCCCGACCGATCTGATGAGGTCCAATGCGAATCCCGAGTCGTCCAGCAAGACCTCCTTTCTCATCTCCCTGATCTGCTCCCAGATGTCGCAGTCGATCACTATCTGCTCGAGCGACGCGCCCTTGGCTTGGTCAAGGCCTCCGATTCCGGAGCCGAAGTCAGTCTGGGCCATCGTGGTCATGCTGGTGAACATAAGCTCTGCAGGGTCGAGGCATATGCCTGGTGCCTCCCCTCCAATGCCCACACCGAAACCGCCGACCATCGTCGATGCTCCGTAACGCTTTGCCATCTGAGCGACAGCAGCGGCGATGAGTATCTCCTCAAGGGAACCGTAGTGTATCTCCCCAGTCATCATGTTCGGTGAAGTCGATTCAGAGCTGTACACGACAGGCGCGCCCTTCTTCGTCATCTGGGAGATGGCGAAGCTGGCAAGGTTCTCCGCGTTGACTATCGCTATCGTCGATGCGAGTGTGACCGGCGATGTGAGTCCAGTAAGAGCCATAGACATCGAGACTACGGGTACGCCGGCTTTGGCGAACTCCACCACTGCCTCGACCGAACCCTTCTCGAATTCGAGCGGGCATATGGGGCACTGGATGACTGAGAACAGCGGTCGTTTGGCGAGAGCGTCCACGCCTCCAGCAATGGCTGCTGCAACCTCTATCTCCCCCTTCGCCTCCTCAGCGGACATCGCCTCTCCTTGCACGTGCTTGGTTGTATTCAAGAGCGAGATCGTCAGCTCGCTGAGCGCGTGAGTTTCACTAGGGGCGTCGTGGGCGGTCACGATCGGCCACACATAGTCAAGCGGGTCCATTGCATCGCATAGGACCATGAAATCTTTGAGGTCCTTGCCCAGTGTCGTGCGTTTCGCCCCCGAATCCAGCTCGGTCATGTATACTGCAGTACCGTTCGTCGCCATGTACGGAGGACCGTCTCTCGGGGCGACCATGTCCTGTCTCGGGTTCCTGGCGCAGAGCCTGATCTCCTTCGGCAATCTCCTGATTGTCTCCTTCACGAGGCTCTCGGGCAGGCTGGCCACCTGTCTCTTTCTGTCGATTCTCGCCCCGCCATCTTCGAGAATGTCCAGGGTTCTATCGCTCCTGACCATTATGCCAGGGTTTTCCAGGATCATCAGAGTCTTTTCGTGTACCAACTCGATTTCGTCTTTGGACAGAATGCTTATCTGGGCCACTGCCATTATTCCGCTCCGAGACCCGAGATTGAGAGTGAGGTAATTAATCCATTGGCCTCAGCCCGGATCGTACACACGGCTATGTCCGGAATGATATGGTTGGGCTCCTCAGACAAGGTGGACAGATGGCTTTCGAGTCACTCAAAGCTTCCCCAAGAGCGTTCAAGGTTCTGATAGCGAGCGCTCTCATAGAGAATGTGGCCTTCGGGCTCATTATACCCTACCTAGTCTTGTACATGGTCGACGACCTGGGAATCTCGAAACCGCTTGCAGGACTCGCGTTGGCCGGATACACATTGTCCGGAATACCAGGGACCATCCTGGGTGGCATGCTTGCGGACAAAATCGGGAGGCGATTCGTCCTTCTGGCGAGCCTGGGGTTGATGTCCATAACCATGCTCATGTACTTCTTCGCGGTCAACTTCGTGACGCTGTTCATCATAGTACTTGCGGATTCGTTCGTCGGCTCTCTCTACATGCCGGCCGCGAACGCGATGATAGCCGATGTCATTCAGCCAAGCGGTCGGCCAAAAGCGTACAGCACGATCAGGATCTCGTGGAACGTAGGTATGTTCATCGGACCTGCTATCGGCGTCTTCATTGTGGCTGCGTTCTCGATCAGAGAACTGTTCATATTCGGCGCGGCCATCCTCGCTGGCGCGTTCGTGATGAACTTGGTCTATGTTCCAGAAACCAAGCCGGAATCGGCGGTCGATCAGGAGGTCACGTTGATGAAGGTTTTCAGGGTCGGGAACAACCGCCCCTTCCTGATGCTCTGTTCGATGACCGCCTTGATGTGGTTCTCGTTCTCACAATGGATGTCCGTGCTGCAGATCTATGCGACCTCCGACCTGAACCTCAGCTATACCGTACCCGGACTGCTGTTTGCCGTGAATGCCGTCATGGTCGTCACGCTCCAGCTCTGGGTCACATCAAAAATGGTGATGTTCAGGAGCTCGCTAGTGCTCATGGTCGGTCAGCTCATCGTTGCCGGAGGGTTCTCGCTCATATTCTTCGCCAACGACCTGCCGTCCCTGGTCGCGTGCATCGTTATCATAACGATCGGCGAACTCGTCTACATGTCGATCGTCTCTGCGATAATCGCGGACATGTCTCCTGAGGCGGAACGAGGGCAATACATGGGTTTCTCGGGTTTCATTCAGAGTCTGGGCATGGGCCTAGGGTTCTTCGTCGGCATGTGGCTCCTGGACATCCTTCCTGAGACCAGGGTACTCTGGTTGATCTTTGGAGTCTTCGGCGCAGTCGCGAGTCTCGGATACCTAGTCCTCTCGAAGATGCTCGGACCCGAAAGGGACCGCCCGTCAAAGCAGCCGGAGATAATCCCAATGAAACCGCTGTCGCTCGAGAAATCGTAACGAGGAAAAGTGGTAAATGAAAATGGTTTGTCGGCCCATCCGTATCGGACGGGCAGGATGAACTGATCCGCCGGCTTAGAATCGCCTGCGGCCCTTGTTCATGTAGCTGGGTCTGTCCCCGCCGCTGCTATCCCGGTCTCCGCCTCTGTCGCCGTAGCCGCCGCGGCTTCCGCCTCTGCTGCCGCCACCGCCGTATCCGCCACGGCTTCCGCCTCTGCTGCCGCCACCGCCGCCGAAGCTCCTGCGCTCCTGTTCGTACTCCTTGTCGCTCATGTTCAAGGCCGTGCTCGCACCGTCAAGTGGCTTCTCGCTCTTCGCGAGCTGGCCGTACTTGCCGACGTTCAGGCGCATGTGGCCCCTGACCAGTGAGACATATCCGTTCTTGATCCCGAGCACGTCATCCTTGATGATGCTGCCGATCTGGTTGTCCCACAGTGACAGGATGATTGCTCCTGTCTCATCTGCGACTGTCGCCTCAGCGACCTTGCGCGAGTTCCCGAACTTGCCGGGGATGTCTTTCGCTTCGCTGACATCCAGGCACTTGGCCAGTACGTCAACCCTCTTCGACTGTGGCGTGAGGTCCTTTATCTTCGTCTCTACGCTTGCTTGCTGCTCTTCCGAGCTTTGTCCAACGCTCTCTTCCATGTCTATTCTTCCTTTTGTGTTGCGCACAATTGCATCCGGCTATCACGCGAGTCAAACTATCGGCTTCAAAACATCAGCGATGTTCGGCTTGTCGTATCACTCGGCACAACTAGTGCTGGGATAACCACTATCCTCGACACTATTAATAATCTTGCCCGCAACATCCGCCAGCTCGCCGGCCCTCTGCTGATTGGTATCTATCCAGCGCCCATCATTCCGCCCAAATTGCCGGGCCTGGAGCTAGCAAAGGATATATATGCACCTTTGCGTACGCCGTTACCTGTTTGAGGAGCACAGATCCGTTGAAATCCGCAAGGATTCTCCGCATGGAGGTCTGCTCCCCGCCGGGGCAGTGGGTTCATGGTGCTCGCGCTCGATATCCGGAAGGAACTGTGAGGGACCCGAGTTCCTGAAGGGGGATGCACATGGTTGACGCAGGTTTAGGCCAGCCTATTAATGCGAACTCGGCCACTCCTCCGCCACCGCCAACCGAATTCCACGCAAAGGAGGAACCTCTGCAGGGAGGGCTCGCGGGCGATATCACTAAGCTGGGGATCAAGGACCTTCGAGTAGTGTCCTCTCATGGCGAAAGGCTGCTCTATTCTCGGGATCAATCGGAGATTCCGCGTTTTCTCAAGGAAATCATGTTCGCCACGTCGCCCGAGGTCGTGGTCCAGCCAGAGACCCGCGAGGGCGTGGCATCGATCCTGAAGTTCGCCTCTTCGCGGGGTATCACGGTCATACCGCGCGGCTCGGGCTCATCCCCGTTCGGGGGCTCAGTGCCCGTTCGGGGAGGCATCGTCGTCGACGTATCCAGCATGGATGGGATACTCGGACTTGATTCGGAAATGAAGATCGCCAAGGTCCAGGCGGGTGTGAGATGGGCTGACCTCGACAACGAGCTCGAGAAGATCGGCCTCAGCCTGAACACCACACCCTCCAGCAAGTTCTCAACTGTCGCTGGCTGGGTCGCCACTGGTGGCATGGGCCTGAACAGCTTCTCGAAAGGACATCTGAGCAGCAGCGTGTTGTCCGTCGAGCTCGTCACTCCGGACGGAAGCATCAGGAACATCGCGAGCAGCGACCCGTTTTTCAAGAGCATCTTCGGGAGCGAGGGCCAGCTGGGCGTGATCACCGCCGTCACGCTGTCCGTCCGAATCAGGCCCATTATGTCGAAGCCGCACTTGTTGGTGTTCGATGACTCGAGGAGCGCGTTCGGTTTCGCGCGGACCCTCGCGGAGAGCTCGGCCCACCCGACCCACATCGTATACGAGAGTCCAGCGAAGTTCTCACTCACAAACCGTATGTTGGGCGAGAACCGCTTCAAGGTCGGCGACGCCATCATCGTGAACATCGAGGGGGACGAGGCGGAGAGGGAGTTCCAGTCCCTGTTGAAGAGCACGGGCCTCAAGGATGAGAAGGAATACCTGGCGCGGTACATGTGGAACGAGCGCTACTTCCCGATGAAGATTCGAAAATTCGGACCTGGGCTCCTGGGCTCCGAGGTCGTTGTTCCGCTCGACAAGCTCCCTGACGCGATATCCAAAGCCACTGAGGTGTGCTCCGAGCTCGGCCTCGAACCTCTCTTCGAGACACATTTTCTGAACGACGGCCGCGGGCTCCTGCTCTGCTACTATGTCACGGACCAGGGCAATACCATCGGCTACACACTGGACGCCATGAAATCGATGATACTCACGGGCGCACTTGTCGACCTAGGAGCGAAGCCATATTCGATCGGTGTGTGGAACCACGCGTTCTCAAACGCTGAGGACAAGGCTCGGGTCGAGCAACTGCGGAAGGCCAAAGCGGCCTTGGATCCGGACGGCGTGATGAATGCAGGGAAGTACTTCTCATTATCCGGAAGGTTCGGCGGCGCAGCTGGCTTAGCGTTCAGCCCGAGGCTCATGAGGCCCGCCTTGAAGGCCCTGCTCGTATTCTCTCCATTGACCTCACGTCTCATGCGGACGGCTTACAGGTTCGCTGACAAACGTCTCGTGCCAAAGGCGCGGTCGGAGCTGCAGCGGATAGCGGATGAGTGCGCGATGTGCGGGGCTTGCGTTACCGTGTGCCCCGCGTATCTGGTCGTTGGAGACGAGCGAGTTACCGCGAGGGGAAAGCTCCTCACAGTAAAAGCCATGGCCCGGGGTGCCAAGGTCTCCAAGGAGCACTCGGACAGGATATTCCTGTGCATGAGATGCAAGGCGTGCGAGCAGGTATGCCAATCCAAGCTCGAGCTGATCTCCGCATACGAAGCCCTGGAGAAGGAACTGGAAAAGCTGCACGGGAAGGATGCGAAGGAGATCGAGACATTCACGAGATACGCGGAGAGCACGCCCGAGTATGACGCGCTCGTCCAGCGTGGTCTCGTGCTCGGCGCTCCAAAGCACGGTATGGGAGGTGGACAGAGAGATGTTTGAGCGGTACCACATCCCCCTCAAGACGGTTCAGAGCAGAGCGGCTCCGGTCCCGAAGTTCGTGATAGTCCGGGCGGACAACTGCATGAACTGCGGAAAGTGCGAGAAGGCCTGCATATACGGCGTGCACAAGAGGAGCGAACAGGACCCGCGGAAGATGGCGGACCCGATCAACCAGCTATGCAAGAACTGTTTCAGATGCATCCAGGACTGCCCGCAGAGGTCGCTAGTCATGATGCCAGGACCCGAATTCAGGTCGCTCGGCCGCGGCACTTGGACTCCTCTGAGGATAACGACGATCTGGGGCGAGGCTGAGACCGGCAAGATCCCGGTGTTCGGTGCTGGATACCGCGGGATGTTCACGGGGCCTGGCTATGACGGCATGTGGACAGACATGTCCGAGATCGTGAGGCCTACGAGGGACGGCATCCATGGAAGAGAATTCATTTCCACCAGCGTAGACATCGGCAGGAAGCCCGCTTATCTCGATTTCGGAAAGGATGGGAGCGTCGAGACCAAGTTCCCACCCATCATCGAGTTGCCCATTCCTGTCGTTATGGATGTCACAAGGCTACGGACATCCAGTGAAGGGATGCTCACCGGCTTCGCGCAAGCGGCAGGGCACCTCGACACGCTGCTAATTGCGCCTCCAGGCTTGCTCCCATCCGGTGCTTCGGCTGAGCTCAACAGCCACTACGTCCCCGCCTATCCGGAAGGAACGGATGTCGACTCCATCGAGCTGCAGGATGGCGTTCGGATGGTCGAACTCCAGCTGGGACCTTCATGGAAGGATGATCTGAAGCAGTTCAGATATAGGTTCCCTGGGACAGTCCTCTCCTTCAGGCTCAACGCAGCCAAGGACTCCGAGAGCACGGTCCTCGACCTCGTCAAGTCGAAGGTGGAAGTTGTCCATGTCCTGTATGACGAAGAGAGCGTTGAGCTGGACTCGTTGGACGGACGCCACGCGAAAGAGAGCTTGAGGGCGATCCACAAAGCGATGGTTTCCAAGGCGGTGCGGGACCAGATCACCCTGATTGCAGGTGGCGGCATTGCGGCAGCGGAGCACGTGCCGAAGAGCATAATCTGCGGTGCGGACGTCGTGGCTCTCGAGAAGGCACTGGTCATCGCACTCGAGTGCAGAGACTGCTTCACATGCTCTAAGGGTTCTTGCCCGATCAATCTCCATAACGCTCCTGCGGATTGGGTCGGGGGACGCGTGACCAACATCGTCGGGGCGTGGAGGGACCAGCTCCTCGAAGTCTTGGGAGCGATGGGACTCAGAGAGGTTCGCAGGCTGAGAGGCGAACTCGGCAGGGCGATATTCTACGAGGATGTTGAGAGAGAGGCGTTCTCCGATGTCTTGGGAGGTTCGGGAGATGGCTGAAAAAGACAAGGCCTGTGACAAGGACCTTCCAGAGGCGGCCCTGGTCCCATCGGAGCAACTCAAGTTCATCAATAGATTCACGGTCACGAGAGCTGACGCGTGCATCTCGTGCGGCATGTGCGCCAGCCTGTGCCCTTACGGAGTGCACAAGCGCATCGAGGGACACGCGAGAATACTGCCTCCGGACGACAGGAGGTGCATCGGCCCATCCTGCGAAGTGAACTACTTCTTCTGCGTGGCCAACTGCCCCACGAATTCCCTATCAGTGGGGACCAGCGAGACCTTCATCAGTATGGGGGACCCGCGCTGGACTTCGGAGATGATCCTTGCCACCTGGGCTCAGTCCGAGACCGGCAGGCCCCTCCCGCTCGATCACCCGGGCAACATCGGGGCATCAGGAGGAGGATTCGACAGGCTCCACTTCAGATTGCCAGAGCCCAAGGCCAAGTTCGACCCCGACGAGATATGCACGGCCATAGACCTCAACAGGCGCGGTTCGGGCCCGATGATCAGGATCCCCATACCTATCTACGGCGGCGGCATGTCCTTCGGCTCCGTGAGCTTGTACACGATGCTCGCTCGCGCAAAGGCAGCGAAGAAGTGGAAGACGTTCACATGCACCGGCGAGGGTGGTTACCCCGAGGCCCTGGTGCCATACAAGGACAATGTCATAACTCAGGTAGCGACTGGCTTGTTCGGCGTCCGCGAAGAGACCATCCAAAGAACGAAGATAGTCGAGTTCAAGTACGCTCAGGGTGCCAAGCCGGGCCTGGGAGGCCACCTCCTCCACGACAAGAACACACCCGAGGTCGCGAGGATGAGGGAGGCGGTGCCATATACCAGTCTCTTCTCACCGTTCCCGTTCCACAGCGTCTACTCGGTGGAGGACCACAAGAAGCACCTCGACTGGGCGAGCGCAATCAACCCAACAGCGCTCATGTCTGTGAAGGTGTCCACGCCGAACGATGTCGAGATGGTTTCGGTCGGGAGCTACTATGCGGGAGCGCACATCGTGCATCTTGATGGCGGTTATGGTGGTACAGGAGCTGCTCCCGAGATCGCGAAGAAGAACATCGCGATGCCTATCGAGTACGCCATACCGAAGGTTCACAAGTTCCTATTGAACGAGGGCATCAGGGATCAAGTCACTCTTCTAGCCAGTGGCGGACTCAGGACCGCGATGGATGTCGCCAAGACCATTGCTCTAGGAGCTGACGGCGCGGTAACAGGAACGGCCGACCTCGTCGCCCTCGGCTGTGTGAGGTGTGGGAACTGCGAGAGCGGACGCGGCTGTCCAAGAGGCATCGCTACCACGGACCCGATCCTAGACAAACTCATCGATGCGGACTGGGGAGCCGAGAGGATCTCCAACCTGTACAATTCGTGGAGGCTCCAATGGTGCGACTTGCTCTCGAGGTTCGGCATGACCGACATCGCCGAGCTCCGGGGAAGAACCGACCTTCTGAGACATGCGGACAAGCCCGCAAAGGGAGGGGGCAAATGAGCGAGGATGCAAGATCGTTGCTCAGATCCAGGGAGTGGATGACCGCCTTCCGGCACGACGAGCCCGCCCGTGCTCAGGAGGCCGAAGGAGGCTGCGGAGTCGTGGGGATCGCGAGCTCGGTCCCTCTTGCGGGCAAGCACATACTCGGTCCGCTCATCCAGATGCACAACAGGGGGAACGGCAAGGGTGGGGGGATCGCAGCCGTGGGCCTCTCTCCCGATCAGATGAGCGTCTCGAAGCGGGTGCTGGAGGCGGACTACCTCATCCAGGTGGCCTATCTGAAACCGAAGGTTCGGGATATGCTCGAGGACGAGTTCATCAAGCCGAACTACAAGGTCGAGAAGAAGTACAAGGTCGAGCCGAGCACGGACAAGCGCGTCATCGCATCGTTGGAGATCACCCCGCCTGAGGTCTGGAGATATTTCTGCCGGGCCAAGAATGAGGCTCTGGACGAGTTCGTGAGGAAGAACAAGCTCGACAAGCTCGACCCGCGAAAGGCTGAAGATGAGTTCGTCTACCAGACCAGCTTCAAGATCAACCGGAAGTACTACGCGACATCGGACATGTCCGCATTCGTCATGTCCCACGGCAGGAACATGATCGTCATGAAGGTCGTAGGCTACGCTGAGGACGTGATCAGGTACTACAAGCTCGAGGACCTCAAGGCGTACGTCTGGATCGGCCATCAGAGGTACCCAACCAAGGGAAGGGTGTGGCACCCAGGTGGGGCGCACCCGTTCGTGGGTCTCGATGAGGCGCTCGTACACAACGGCGACTTCGCGAACTACCACTCAGTCTCCGAGTACCTCGCCCAGCGGAACGTGGTCCCGCTCTTTCTAACGGACACGGAAGTATCCGTGCTGCTCTTCGATGTGCTCAACAGAACCTACGGCTACCCGCTCGAGTACATTATCGAGGCGCTCGCGCCCACGACGGAGCGCGACTTCACGCTGCTCCCGGAGGAGAAACAGAAGATCTACAGAGCCATCCAGGCGACGCACATCCACGGCTCCCCGGACGGCCCATGGTTCTTCATCATAGGCAGGAACTGCTTCTACGACAACAAGTTCCAGCTGATGGGCATAACGGACACGTCCATGCTCAGACCTCAGGTGTTCGCGCTCGTGGACGGCGATGTCCAGCTCGGGCTGATCGCCTCGGAGAAGCAAGCCGTAGATTCAGCTCTGAAGAGCATCTCGGCCGAACTTCCGTCGGTGCCGGGATACGCGGACATGTATTGGAACGCGAGAGGCGGCAGCTACACGGACGGGGGCGCGTTCATATTCAGTCTGTTCCCTGAGAAGGGCGCCCCAGACGGGATGAGACTCATCTGCACGAACAAGTTCGGAACACCCGTCACGACACCTTCATCGGACTGGGACAAGAAAGAGGATATCTCGCTCTCAGAACCGTTGCCCAGCAGGCCAAAGACGAGCGCCATCGTCGAGGAGCTGTTCGAGAAGAAGAACCCGAGAGCCGGATTCAGGTTGCTGGTCGATAGCTTGGGGAGGCTCTCTGGGATGGAGCTGAACCAGATCCTCTCCTACCTCGCGCAGCAGGCCTCGAAGAACGACGCCAGGATGGATGAGTGCGTCGAGCTTCTCACCCTGATGGTCGACAGCAGATATTCGGCAGGCAAGTTCAGACGGAGCAGGATCAACAAGAAAGCGAACGAGGTTATCGTGAATATACTGAGGACGGCCAAGAGGGTCGAGAAGGGCGAGCATTCACTGTTCTCCCTTGTGGACCTGAAGAACAAGGACAAGCTGAGACCGCCTGATTCTCCATACGACAAGCTCGTGATCGACTGCGAGGATTTCCCGATGGAGGGCGAGAAAGGTGTCTCGTTCTTGATCAAGGCGGCCAAGGAGCTCGGCTGGAACAGGGTCATCATCATCGGCACTCATGGCCAGAGGTTCATAGGCGCAGGCCTCGGCTCGAGGTCGAGAGGTCTCAGGATAGATGTCTACGGGAGCCCAGGCGACTACCTTGGCTCGGGTCTTGACGGGGCAGAGGCGGTCGTGCACGCGAATGGCCAAGACCAGCTGGGGCAGATACTCAGCGATGGTAAACTCGTCGTGTACGGCGATGTCGGGCAGACGTTCCTGTACGGCGCGAAGGGTGGCGACGCCTATGTGCTCGGTAACGCTGCTGGCAGGCCTCTGATAAACGCTGTCGGAAGACCCAAAGTCGTAATCAACGGCACGTGTTTGGACTACCTCGCGGAATCGTTCATGGCGGGGAATCCGCTGTTCGGCGGCGGATTCGTAGTGCTCAACGGAATGTCCTTTGACGGGAAGGGCTGCCCGGTCAACCTGCCAGCGCCATATCCTGGAGGCAACCTGTTCTCGCTGGCTTCTGGAGGCGCGATCTACATCCGCGATCCTCATAAGCAGGTCGGTGAGGAACAGCTGAACGGAGGCAGGATATCGCGCGTGACTGAAGCGGACTGGAAACTCATCCTGCCGCACCTAAAGGAGAACGAACGCTTGTTCGGCATCCCTGTCGAGGACTTCCTCCTCAAGGTCGATGGTGTGTCGAAGCCCCCTGAAGAGGTCTACCGGAAGATCGAAGCTGTCCCGTTGGTCACCCTATCGGGCACAACCCAAATGCAGGACACGGGTTCGTGAGAAGGGCGTTCGGAAGACGAAGAATCGACTCGCTTTCAATCATCGACCGAGTTCTTCTGAAAACCTTCTAGGAATGACACTTCTTCGTACCCATCTATCGGAAAAAACCGCCCCAGATAACCGTGCTCCCGCCAAGCTTAAATATAAACGTTGGAATGCAGCGCCGACAGGCGTCACCGCCTCGTCCCAAGCCAATCGGCCGTTCTTTCTGGACCGACGGCGGGGAGTGTTTGAACATGTACGAGATAGTGAAGTCGGAGAAGCTCACACCGGATGTCATTAAACTGGAGATCCGAGCCCCGAACATCGCAAGGAAGGCCAAGGCCGGACAGTTCATTATGGTGACACCGACTGAGCACGGCGAGAGGATCCCCCTCACGATGGCGGATTTCTCTCCCGAGAATGGAACGGTCACAATCGCGGCCCTGGAGGTCGGGAAGACCACTAAGGAGCTCGGCAAGATGAAGGCCGGGGACAAGGTCTTCAGCCTCGTCGGCCCGCTTGGCCTGCCGACGCATCTGAATCAGTACGGCAACGTCGTCAGCATCGGCGGCGGCATCGGCCTGGCTCTCATGTACCCAGTCGTGCGCGCCTTCAAGCAGTCTGGAAACCACACGATCAACATCATCGGCGCTCGGAACGAGAAGTTGCTGATGTACGAGAAGGAGATCAACACCGTTAGCGACGAGTTCTTCGTGTGCACGGATGACGGGTCCAAGGGACACCACGGGTTCGTCAGCGACATCCTGAAGAAGTTGATCGCTGAGAACAAGAAGATCGATTTGGTCTATGCTGTCGGTCCGATCATTATGATGAAGGTCATCGCGAACATCACGAAGCCGTTCAACATCCCAACCGTCGTCAGCCTCAACCCGATCATGGTCGACGGCACAGGCATGTGCGGGTCTTGCAGAGTGATAATCGGAGGCGAGACAAAGTTCGGCTGTGTGGACGGACCTGAGTTCGACGGCCACAAGGTCGACTTCGATAACCTCACGGCAAGGAACAAGCGGTACATTCCGGAGGAGCAGATCTCCCTGAAGAGATTCCAGGAGGCGAAGTAGATGGCGGAGGAGGAGAAGAAGGCCCCGAAGAAGATCGTGCCCAAGAAGTACCCGATGCCAGAGCAGAAGCCCGAGGAGCGGGTCCACAACTTCAACGAGGTCCCGGTCGGTCAGGACGCGCAGACAGCGATTCTCGAAGCACAGAGGTGCCTCCAGTGCAAGCGCGGCCCCAACAGGAAGCTGTGCATGGACGGATGCCCGGTCGAGATCGACATCCCAGCCTTCATCAAGAAGACCCAGGAGGGGAACTTCGAGGAAGCGATCAAGATCATAAGAGAGAAGCAGAACCTGCCAGCCGTCTGCGGCAGGGTCTGCCCATACGAGAACCAGTGCGAGGGACTCTGCATTGTCGGGAAGAAGAACGAGCCTGTGGGCATTGGCAGGCTCGAGAGGTTCCTCGCGGACTGGGAGAGAAACGAGCAGAAGCACGGCAAGATAGAGTTGCCTGCTCCTACGGGGAAGAAGATCGCGGTCGTCGGTGGCGGTCCTGCCGGCCTGACGGTCGCGGGTGACCTCGCGAGAATCGGCCACAAGGTCACGATCTTCGAGGCGTTGCAGTACTGCGGCGGAGTGTTGATCTACGGCATCCCGGAGTTCAGGCTGCCCAAGGAGATCGTTCGCTCGGAGGTCGACTACATCCGAAGGAGCGGCGTGGAGATCCACAATGACTACGTGATCGGGAAGCTCGACACGGTCGATGATCTCCTCAAGGAGTACGATGTTGTGTTCGTCGGCACTGGTGCCGGCCTGCCCGACTGGACCAACCTGCCTGGAGAGAATCTCAACGGCATCCTGTCAGCGAACGAGTATCTCACAAGAGTCAACCTGATGAAGGGTTACAGGTTCCCCGAGTACGACACGCCGATACGCGTGGGCGAACGCGTGGTGACGATCGGTGGCGGAAACGTCGCGATGGACTGCGCAAGGACTTCCCTGAGGCTGGGCTGCAAGGAGTCGGTGATCCTCTACAGGAGGTCCGATGCCGAGCTGCCGGCCAGGCGCGAGGAGGTTCACCACGCGAAGGATGAAGGCGTAAGGTTCGAGCTGCTTGCAGCCCCGCTCGAGTTCATAGGCGATGACTGCGGGAACGTGAGACAGGTGAAGGCTATCAGGATGCAGCTGGGAGAGCCGGACGCGTCCGGAAGGAGACGGCCGATCAAGATCCCGGGCTCTGAGTTCCTGATCGATGCGCAGACCGTTCTGATCGCCATCGGCCAGAGCCCGAACCCGCTGGTGCCCATGACCACCCCCGACCTGAAGACCACGAAGGAGGGAACGATTGCAGTCGACTCCGAGGGCAGGACATCGAAGAAGGGAGTGTTCGCTGGCGGTGACATAGCGTCCGGAGCTGCGACCGTCATCCTCGCCATGGGCGACGGGAAGCGGGCTGCGAAGGCGATGCACAAGTATCTCACGGAGGACCCGTCTTGGCCCTCACCTGAGGTCTTCGAGAAGCTTTCCTGCGAGATGTAGGAGGTCTCGAGGAACCGCCGAAACCCCTTCCATTTCCTTGCTCAGGTCATTTCTTTTAAAAAGTGCTAAATCCATCTCAGCAAATTGATGCTTGAATGAATTCTGAGCAACAAGCCCAGCATCTCATGATTGCACTTTGAGAGGAAGCGTGACATGGAAAGTGCTCCCGGAACCCTTCCTGCTCTCGAACCACATCTCTCCGCCGTGCCTCCTTACTATCTCCCTGCTCGTGTACAGGCCTATCCCGATCCTGCCGTCCTCTCGTATCAGGCCGGCATCTGCCAGGAAGAACCTGTTGAACAGCTTGTCATGGTCCTCGTCGGCAATGCCTATGCCGTTGTCCCTGACCCAAAGGTGGACCTTGCCTCCCAGTATGTCCGCCCCGATCGTGATCTTCCCGCCTGGGTTCGTGTACTTGACCGCGTTGCCTACGAGGTTACTGATGACATCATGGATCCTCATCCTGTCGGCGTTCACTATGGGGAGGTCGTTCCCGAAGAGGATCGTCACCGTGTGGTTCTTTGACTTGATCTCACGGTCAAGGTCCTCGACGACCTCCCTGGTCACCATGGCGACATTCGCCGGCTCGAACTCCAATGCCAGGGTCTTCTTCTGGAGCCTCGACATCTCAAGCATCGTAGACACCAGCATGTTGATCCTGTTGACCTGTTCGAGGATGTTGCCGAACTTGTCCTTCATCTTCGGCGTGATATCGCCGTACATCCCGGCGGAGGCCATCTCGACGTATCCCAGTATCGTCGTGAGCGGCGTCCTCAGCTCGTGCGATATCGTGTCCACGAGGCTGTCCTTCATCTTGTCCAAGTCCTTCATGTCCTCATATGCCTTCTGGGTGGCCTCCAAATTCTGCGTCTGTTCCTCCCTCAGCCTCGCATTCTCAATAGCTATCGCTGCGTGCGCCGCGAAAGGTTCTGCGACCGCCCACTCGACGCTGGTGAACTTCTTGCTCTTGTCCCTGTAGAGCTCGAGCACGCCCTCCACTCCGTGCCTGCCCTTCAACGGTATGGCCATTATTGTCTGGCGTATCTCCAGGTCTTCGATGCCCGGGATGTTCTCTACCCGCTGGTCGTCTATTGAGTCCTCGACGATGTCCACCTTGCCCAACCTCGCTACCTCGCCGGCAAGGCCCGATATCGGCCCGATGTCGGCCATCACGTCCCCCGCGTAGGGGCCTGTGGCGTAGATCGGGATCAGGAGCCCTTTGTTCCAGTCGACCAGATATACGCTCACCTCATCGAACGGGACGAGATCGTTGAGTGTGTCTGCGATTTTCCTAAGAGTATCCTTCAAATCCGCCGTCTGCTGCAAGGACACCGCGGTGTCCAGTAGCGCCCTGAAAAGCTTCACCGTTCTATTCAGCTGTGCAACCAACTTGGCGTTGGCGACGGCTATCGAGACCAAGCTTGAGAACAACTCCAGGTTCTGCACCAGGTCCGGCGACGGCAGCTTGTGGTCTCTGGGGCCATCTGGTTCGAGGAGTCCGATCGCCTTTCCGTTCGCGTCCTCGAAGAGGACATAGAGCACGTCCAGCTCATGCCAATCGCCGTCGTGTGCACGTGGCAGTGCTGCCCGGTCAGCGTGCAGGACGCTGTAGTAACTTGCGCCGGTCTCGCCCGGTTTGGACTTGTAGAGGTAGGTGAACCTCCCGAGCTTCTGAGAAGCGGCAAGATTCTCGTTCAAGAAATCCTTGGAGATTGTGAATCCAGCAACCTTGTTCTCGATGTCGCTCGGGAACCCCTTGCTGACCTTCAAGACGAAGTTGTCTCTAGTCTCGTCGAGAAGGAACGCATCGCAGGCTTCGAATCCGAAATCGTCTGTGACGCTGTCTACTATCATCTTCAGAATCGCGTCGACGTCCTGGGAGCCTAGAATGTGAGTGGTTATTTCGAGGGTCTTGTCGCGTCTCCTTTCTTGCACGAACTGCATTCATGCGTCGGGGTGTATTTCTCACTTTTGCATGGACCGTCTCGGGAGAGTTGGGTCCTCCTGCGAACCCTTTTATTCCCCCCGCCCTCGGTCACCAATGGTTGTGCAAGAATATTGCACAACCATTATCAACCACATCCTGCATGCTAGCGGCAGATAGTATGCCTGTCAAATTCAATCAAGAGCTCTGCGACCTGAACCCCTACTGCCCCGTCGTGAGGGCCTGTCCCAAGGGCGCGCTGTTCGTTGACAAGAAGACCTTCAGACCGACCTTCAATGAAGACGAGTGCAGTGGGTGCGGAGTATGCGTATCGAGCTGTCCCAGAGGCGCTGTGTTCGAGGAGTAGCTAATCAGGTCTTTTTCCAGAAGAAGCCGCAGTAGCACTTGCCGTTCTTGTCGACATCGCCCGCCCTTGTGGGCTGGCAGGGGCACTGGTATTCGGGCACATGCAGCATGCGGCACGGGCAGTAGAAATCTCCGAACCTCTTGTTCTTGCCAATGAGCCCTTCAATGATGTCTTCTTTCATGTCGTTGAAGAAATACCCGCGCAGTCTGGCGTACTCCTCCGCTCTCTCCCGGATCTCCTTCTCCGAACCCTTCTCGGGCCTCTCGCTGGTCCAGCCCTCACGTGACTTGACAAGCCTGAGTTTCTGCCCGCATACAGGGCATATGACAATGCTCCCCGTCTTCCAGCCGTCGACGAACTTGAACTTCGCCTGGCAGACGGGGCAGTATATCCTTTCTGGCTTCTGGTCGCTCATAGCTTCAGGACCTTCTTCAGCTTCGACTCATCGTGTCCCACGATGATCTCCTTGCCGACTACCACGACGGGAAACGACCTCCTGCCTGTGAGCTTCTCGATCTCTTCGAGTACCTCGTCCTGCTTTGCGTCATCCAGGAGATCGACCTCGATGCATTCGTACGCGATCTTGTGATCGTCCAGGAACCGTCTCGTGCGTTTGCAGTACGGGCACGTGCTCAATGCATAGACCTTCGGTTTCTCAGCCATTGTAATCACTCTCTTCAACAGGACAGCTTCTCGTCTTCTGCCTGAAGATGAAATCAGTAGGATAATAGGTTTTTCCAGAACAATAGCAGACCAGGGAGCCTCAGCCAGTCGCCTTTTCGAGGATCTTCCTGCAAATGGCCAGCTGCTTCGACACCAGGGCATGCATATCGTCGTCCCTGAAACGGACCTTCACGTTCTCGTGCAGGTAGTCAGAGCTGCCCTTGCCGCCCCATTCGCCGAAGATGAGGGTCTCCTCGTTGTCGAGGGAGACCAGGCCGAGCGTGAGCGCGAGGTCGTACAACAGGTTGGACAGGTTCCATGGATCTATCCGCGCGTGTTCAGGGACCGCGAACGGCAGCTCTAGCTGCAAGGTCATCAGCTCGCTGGTCCGAGCATGGTTGATCATGTCCTCATCCGCCGTGAGCAGAAAGACGTCGTAGTCCCCTTGGCGAGCCCATTGCTTGTACGACTGGGCGATGGCGATGTCGTTCTCCTCCCTGCCCCTGACCTGTGTGCCCTTGATCCTCAGAGCCCTTAGCTCGCTCAGCAGATAGGTCATCTCGTTGAAGGCGAGCTTGGCGATCCTCTCTCGCCTCCCGCTGCCGTTGGAGAACTCTCTCAGGAGCTCGGCGTGTCCCATCACCGCCGCCAGGCCCTGGATCTCCTCCCTTGAGTACTTGTGGGTTATCCTAGAATCGATCTCCATCTGTACGATCTCGCTGACCACATATCTGAAGTCGTGAGCATCGACGGTCTCCCCTGTCGATTGATTGGTCATCGGGAGATGCCTTGACAGGAACCTATCGTAGAGTATGTTCGTGTCCACCGCTACGAACACAGGCCTCGGTCTCTTGTTCGGGTCTCTAGCCTCCTCCCGTAGCTCGAGAAGCCTCTTGGTGATCTCGGGTTCGTTCCTGTAGTTCAGGAACCCGCAACTGAGCAGACAGTTGCGCAGGTCGTTGAAGCTCGGCAGCTCGTCAGCGCTCACCGACCTGTCGAGAGGTTTCTTCGTGGTCCTGGCCCAATCGAATGCGTCCGGTCGGACTATCTTTGTCAGCTCGGGCTTCTCCATGTCGAGCGTGAACAGCTCGATCTCGTAGAAAGGATAAGAGACATGGATGTACCTTGATTCGCTCCGATAGATGGCGTTAGTGAGGACCTGGAGCTCGTTTCTCGATATCACGAGCTCATTCACTTCCACACCTCCTCTTTGAGGTCGACGAAGTGCTGGAGATGGAAGGGTATCATCGGGTATGGGTTGGCCGCGTTGCGCATGTCCTCGAGGAAAAGGTAGAAGACATGGTCGACCTGCTTCTGCCACGCGGAGAGCAGGGCGGAGGATATGATGGCCTTCCGGCCCGGCGTGATATCGATGGCGACTTCGTTCCCGGCGGTCCTCTCCTCGTCCATTACTCCTGTGATCTTCTTTCCAGAGGATGCGAAATCGCCCTCATCAATCTCTTTCAGAATGGGTTCAACCCTCTTCCCGTAGGAGTCAGTGAGCGTCGTTATCCAGTTGGCCAGCGTTCTAGCGTCTCCTTCCCGGCCGCGAGTGACGAACAGGTAGATTCTGTCGGGGGCGTAACCTTTGCAGCAGATAGCCGCCCAGAGGCTGTTCAGAACGGGCCATCTGCTGATGCCCGTCATCGTGATGTATACTTTCTGAGCCATTCCAGCGAGTGTAACGGCTAGCTCGATGATATAACCCTCGCGAATTGTTCTGGCTTCTCTTGTGTATTTGTCGAGCTCGAGGATCCGCCATTCAAAGTGATGACAAGCTCGGTTTCCGGTGGAACTGCGCAAGGGTGAATTCGGGAAAAAGGAGGTAAACGCATCCTCATTGTCCCGGCACTGGCGGACCGATTTCCATGATGCATCAAAGCAAGTCGTCCGTATTCCGTCTTCGATTTGTCACCCAGTAGCTAGACTTGACGGTACTAGATTCTTTGATAGCATGTTACAAATACCACCATGTTGTTTCGTGACACGGGGGTAAAAGCTTGAAAAAGATTTGGATAGTTGTAGCGGGAGTGCTAGCTTTGGGAACGGCTGCTGCGTTGGCAGTCTTGGGTGTGGCACCAAATGGCGGACACGCATGGCTCCAACCGATACAGCATGTAGTAAGCTCGACTGTGGACGGCATCATCCGTCAGAACGGCGGACATGCCTGGCTGTAAGCACTTCGAAGCGCCTGATCCGGACGATGTTTGGGAAACGTCGTCCACCTAAACCCTAGCAAACTCATTGAACGCGAACCATAGATAGCTGGAGTCATCGTACTAGATAGCTGCGAGCCTAGCATCAACTTCTCGGGAACGTTCGGGATTCCCGATGTTCATGTACACTGAAGAGGACTTCTTCAGTAGTTTCTTGGCAAGCCTTGGATTGGTGAGAGTGCTGATCAAGCCCATTCCGTACTCGTAGCAGCACGCGGCAAACGTATCATCAACTCCTGAGGCTTTCGCCGCTCTGACGCTCTTCTCGAACCAATCAAATGCTGTCTGGAGGTTCTTGTTTCGCAGCTCAATGGTGCCATAGTTGCGATACGCCAATGCAAGCATGTTCAGATTGTGCGGTTCCTTGAATATCCCCACCGCCTCATCGGTCAAAGTCAAGGATCTACCGGTATCACCCATTCTGGCGCGGCAGTAGCCTGCATCCACTAGCGCAATTCCCAGGACTTCTCTGCTTCCCATCGCCCTTGAGTTTTCGATAGTCCTCTCGAAGAGCTCGTCTGCCTCCTGGAACCTCTCTCTAGATATGTACAAGACTCCGAGGTTTATCGCGATTCTTGATGCGCTAGACATGTCGCCGGCTTGGAGGAAGTACTCGAAGGCGCCCTTGCTTGCCTTCTCGGAATCCTCGAACTTCCCTTCAAGGTCGAATATTATTGCCAGATTCGCTTCCGCCTTGGCGGCCAAGGCCGTATCATTGATAGCCCTCGCCATCGAAAGGCTGCTCTCGAAGCATCGAATTGCAGATGAATGGTCTCCCTTGCTGCCGTATATTACTCCCATCGCCTTGTTGATTGTGGCAACGCCCGTTCGGTCTCCCAGTTCCATATACTTCTCAATAGCATCTAGATAGGACTCGAGCGCCTCGTCCCATTTGTTTTGCGAGACCTCCACCTGACCTTGACGGAACAATGAGAACGCTAGGGATTCCGTGTCCTTTGACTTCCAAGCCAGCTTCCTGAGTTCGAAGCAGTTGACAAGCGCGGAGTCCC
>JAHIZT010000034.1 GCA_018814355.1 Candidatus Thermoplasmatota archaeon
AACCATCCGCTCGGCGACAGAGCCAGCCAGATTGCGACGGACCTTGAGCTGCACCGCGTGACGCTCTGCTGCCCCCTGGCATTTGCTCAACTCTTCCTTGTAGCCAGCCAACGTGGATCGAAACGCAGGATCCCGATCAGCCAAATAGGCAACGAAATGGCGTTGTTGTTCCGACGACAGACTCATGCGTAAGCTGAGATCGCCGGGTGACACGAGAGCGCTCTTGCTTGGTGACCAATACACCCAGGTCGCAAACTGTGCAGCAACCGGGTCTTCCATCAAGTAGGACTCCAAGGCCTCTCTAGCCTGGGAAAGTCGGACATGCCCCGTATCTGCAAAGGCTTGTACTGCTCCTAGTCGCAGAGCACTCTCGGCCTGAACAGCCTCCTCAAGATGTGCCACTCGCAATGCAGCCCGATGAGTTAATTCAAGGCGCTGCTCCATATGCATGCGATGTTCCTTGGCGGACTGGTGCTCATCTGCGGTTTGCTCCGCGTTGGCCTCGGCGGCTGATACGCCGGCTTCGGCGCTGTCTACAGCCCAGGCTTCGGATGAGCAATCGGGCGGCGATCCATCTTCGCTGCAGGCCTGACTCTCGCATGAAGACATCGCCGCCCTCGCCGCCTCAAGGTCGGCGCGCGCAGCAGCGACTTGACTCAGGGCTTCCTGTAGAGCTCTTGCCGTCATCAGCTCTTCCTGGGCTGCCGTCTCCAGCATAGTTGAGCTTTGCCTCTCCTCCTCACTGACCTCGGCCACTTTCTCGACAATGTGACTAAGCAATCCTTCGACCCCGCCCGATATCTCCTCGCAGCCGCGAGTCATACCGTCACAAGCGTCTTCAATGTTCTCAACCTGTCCTACCGAGACTTGTGGCATAGATTCAGCTCTGCAAGTAGTCCCTGAGCCGCGAAGCTAACGCCAGCAGGTACGGGATCTGCTCCGAAGCATTTTCCTGAAAAGCTGAGATTTGTTGGAGCAGCAGCGAGTATTTCTCTTCGAATTGTGCCCGCTTTTCATCCTGCCAAGTGTCACCGAGTGCGCCGAATTCCTGGTCCAAGGCGCCGACTTCCTCGGCCAGAGTGTCGATGAAGTGACTCAACGCCTGGACAAAACGCTCAAGTTCTTCAGGATCGGCTACCGCTTGTGACATTGGAACTGCCTCCGCTTTATAATGGCCTACCAGTATCCCTCGTCGCCTTCAGCATCGGCCGATGGTTCTGTGGGGTCGCTTGCGCCAGAGTCACCGCTTGGAGCGGTTTGCGGCTCCGTAGAACCGTCGAGCTTGATGTCATCATCCGCGGGAATCTCATTGGGGTTCTTTGAGTTGGCCCGCGTGGTGACGGATATGGTCACATATTCGAAGAACTTGGGAATCTGTGATGCATGTTCAGCATAGAAGAGCTGATGCTGGGTTCCAGCGATGAAGCGCGTCAGCACATCTTCATCCGCGTCAGGCCCAATAGCCATGGCCATGCGATCGCACTTGGCCGAGCGACCGTTACTGATGAAATCGTCGAGGGGAGGCCGCCATTTGTCGTTGGGTTGCCCATCCGAGACTAGGACAATCGTCGGTCGGTAGGCGCGTGACGGCGTGACCTTCTTATCTTCGACCACGCCCTTGGCTATGGTCATGGCCGCTCCCAAAGGTGTCATGCCATCGGCCTCGAGATTCGCCCAGGTAATGCTGGACGCCTTGGTCGGCGGCAAGTGCAATCGTGCCTCCCCACCAAACGTGATGATCGAGACGAGAATCTCATTCTCCATCCGCTCTTCTTGCGCGAAGGTCTCAATCATCTCCTTTGCGGCCCGATTCAGGGTCGCGATCTTCTCTCCCGTCATGCTGTCGCTGACGTCCAGAAGCAGGTAAACTGGCAAGGGCTTTGCCTTGGTTGTAACCTGCTTCGAGGGATCGAAGGATTTCATGATCTGGTCTCCTTGAGTTTGAAGGCGTCCTGCATTTTTCCTGGGATCACCGACCATCGGATCTCCCGATCTTCCTTGCCCGCCCCGGCCACCTTCGCATTCGCGGGCTTCGCCACCATATGCGACCTGTCGGCCGGAGGCTCGCCTGTAGGGAAGGAGCTCGTCGATGCCGATGCTTGCGTCCGCCTCCGTTGTGTCGTTCTGTCAGACATCGAGCTTCTCGCCAACACATGCATCCTGCTTGTGCAAGAG
>JAHIZT010000035.1 GCA_018814355.1 Candidatus Thermoplasmatota archaeon
GAAGTCAAGAGCACCCATGTGAACAAAGGACTCTTCTACGTACGACATCTGTCCTCGAGAAAATGGGACTTCATCTTCTCCGCCGGCGACGACGAAACCGACGAGTACCTCTTCGATAAGTTGCCGAGGGACAGTATATCCGTCAAGGTGGGGATCTCGGCATCCTCGGCAAAATACTCTATGGAGAATCCAGAGAATATCCTTGACTTCCTCGAGAGTCTTGCCGGATCTTGAGGACTTTCCTTAACGATATGGCGCTCGGGGTATTGCGGCCACAGCTGGATCATGGATGGACGGCGCACGAGGGGAACTCATTCTTTCGGGGTCTGTGTCGAGGATTCTGCTGGCGCTGGCGCCTGCGAGAAAGCGGAGCGCGCGATCTTCAGCAGATTGATGGTGTTCACCTCCCCAATCAGCCTTCCGTCCTCGTCGAGGATGGGGAAGTCATTGAGGTGTTCGCCAACGACCCTTCTCACGATTTCGACAACAAGAGTGCTCTTCGTGACCGGAATCGGCTTTGACATGAAGTCTGCCGCTCGGTCGCTCTCCATGTCCCCAACGAACCTGAGCCACGAGATCACGCCGGACGGCCTCGCTCCGATCCTGTTCGCGACATGCCGCATCAGGATCTCGACTGAGATAGTCCCCCTGAGACGGCCTTCCTCGTCAAGGACATAGGCCTTCCTGGTCACTCCTGACGCGAGTATGGCATCCAACGCGTTTCTCAAAGTGGCGTCGGTTGAGATTGTAGCCGGCTTCGACACTATGTCGTCCAGGAAATCTCCGATGGTCTCAGTCAAGCTCAGCTTCTTCTCGGCTTCGTTCAAATCCCCTTCATACATGACTTTGCCCTCCATCCTTTCAGGAGCTGCCCTTTCCCCGTCTGCCACCCTGTTTTCCCTTTTCATCGTTGTCGAAACGCTCGATGTCCAGCGGAACGGTCTTGCTCTCAGAGAGAGCCTCGTTCTCCAGGCGAACATGGACCGTTCTCTGCGGGAATGGAATCTCTATCCCGGCCTCGTTGAACCTGGTGTAAATCTCCGTGTTGAGATAGTCGGTGACAGCGAATCGATTGTCGCGGCTATCAAGCCAGACAAGGACGAAGAAGTCGAGGCTCGACTCGCTCATCGCGTCGAACCGGATGATCGGCTTCAAGGGTTCATCCTTCAATATGTGAGGACTCGCGTCGATGGCCTCGCTTATGATCTTCCTCACCTTGGTTATGTCGCTCCCGTAGGCGACGTTGAAAGTCTTCATCAACCGGCCCTGGTCAAGAGGGTTGCTGAAGTTGGCTATCTTCTCGTTGACGAGTTTGTTGTTGGGAACGGTAATGATGCTCGCATCGATGAATCTGAAGAGCCTCGTCGTCCTCATCCCGATCCTCCGCACTTGTGCCCAATCGCCGTCGCCCAGTATGACGATATCTCCTTCCTTGAAGGGCTGGTCAGTCAGTATGAACATTCCACTGAAAAAGTTCGAGAGGGTGTCTTGTGCGGCGAAGGCTATTACCATGCTCGTGACGACACCGCCAGCCACGAACAGCGTCAGATCGACCTGCAAGTAGCCCAGGAGCACGCCCAGGCCAACCAACCCGATGACGACGAGTCCTAGCTTCTCGATTACGGGCATCAGCATATCATCCAGGTGAGACTGAGTCCTCTTCGCCACCTCCTTAGCGAGATGCATGACGACCTCCTTGAACAGCTTGTAGGCGACGTACAACAGGACGATAGCAAGCCCCACCTTATAGACCTTTAACAGCATGTCGGCAAGTCCAGATGGGAGGAATTCCTCGAGGACGTTCATCGACTGCAATGTGCCGTAGAGAATGATCAACACCAAGAGCGGAGTCCTGATGATCCTTATCACGATGTCCGCTACGCGGATCTTCGTCTTGGATCCGAGCCTTTTCATGAGCGGTATCAACCCCACCAGGGCCAGGAATGCGATGCCTGTCCACACCGCCACATCTAGGAGGAACACTCCCCACTCGTTGTTCAAAGGGGCTGGTAGTGGATTCCTGAAGAACCCCAGCACTTTGTGGTCGGCACGTGAGCCTTCGTCGACCGTAGTGACTGCATAGACTGTAGTGATCTGGATGAGGTATCCGCGGTCATAGACTTTCAAGTGCACAGTCAGGTTCGAGGATGAGGGCTTTGTGGTCTGTGGCGCCTTGACGGCAACAGCCACGCTTCCCAGGCCTTCTGGGGCGAGGGCAATAACGTCCGATGTCGTGTTGAATGTCCAACCGGTCCCGGTGATTTCCGCGTCAACGATGACAGTGAGGTCGACGGAGGAATACAAGTTCTGAAGGGTCCAGTTGTAGGTTGCGGTCTGGTTCGATGAAACGATCTTGCTGTAGTCGTCAATCTCTAAAATGTTAACGGCCGTGGGACTTGCCTCTGCCACTCCTCTTGTCGCTGATGATGAGATCACAAATGCGAGCGAGCAGACTATGACCATCCAGACTGCTAAGTTACCTTTTCGTCTCATGTGTTCATCCCTTCCCGGATACCTGCCCCAAATCCCATCCCGATACTACGTTCGGGAAAAACGCTGATGCCGGCGGTGTTCAGCCAGCACGCGTGGCCGGAAGTAGGCGCGATTCCGTCTCGTATCGGGAATCTGACGCTGATGCCCCTGCACTTAACAGGGATCTCTCGAGCTTGCCTGGATCGAACTCTTCGAATCCTCCACTTTCCTTCCGTATTTTCATCGATTCTAGCCTATTCTCAATCAAATGCAAGCATCATAGATATTTCTTGTGGTCGATTCTCCACTTCCCTAGGCGTCTTCTGAGAGCCAGGCCAGAAGGCGCCAAATCAAGGTCATCTTGCTCCGAGAATGGAGGCATGACCCCCGGATGTCAGCCCAGGGATTCCTGACGGACTCAGATGAGGGGAGGTCGCCTGAGGCGGCAGTGGAAGAAGGCTTATCACTTGTGTACGATTTCTCAAACAGATAGGCTGTTAGATCATAGAGTCAGGCTCGGTCCAGCGAACCCATGATCGGAGAAGAGCCAAGCATTCAAGCATGCACACGGCTTACCTTGGGAAAAGAACTTAGGAGAGCAAAGACGATTCCAGCCGCTAGAATGGTGGAAAGATGACCAAAGTGTTGGTTGTGTACGACTCAAGAACTGGCAATACCGAAAGAATGGCCATGGCGGTCGCCGATGGCGCTAGGCAGGTCAAGGGGACCGAAGTCGTTGTTCTCAGCGTCGACAAGGCGAAGATGCAGGACCTGGTCATTTCCGATGCGATCATTCTGGGTTCCCCGACGTACTACGGGAACATGTCTGGGAAGATGAAGTCATTCATCGACCAGACATACAGAATCCATGGAAGACTCAGAGGAAAGGTCGGCGGAGCTTTCACGAGCTCTGGAGATACGGCCTGCGGGGCCGAGACAACGGTGCTCTCGATGCTAGAGGCGATGCTGATCCACGGAATGATCATACAGGGAAGGTACGACAACAAGCACTACGGTCCGACTGCAGTAGAAGCGCCGAACACGAAGGAGATAGGATCCTGCAAGGAGCTGGGGAAGAGGATGGCAAATCTGGCAGCTGCTCTCGGGACATAGCTCTTGCAGGAATCCATATTCCATGCGCGACATGCGAGAAACGAGCCGGACGTGCAAGTCAATACGCGACCTCCAACGACATCGGACCCGTCACTGAGAGATCGTCCCGAAGATTGACATGCGTCCTGAGGTTTGTCAGTTCCTGTCTCAGACATGATACACAATCATGCTGGTAGCATTTGACGAACTGGTAGACGAATGACAAGCAACGAGAGACAGCCTCCCGAGTATGGACGCGGCTCCCTGAATACTTTCACTGCCAGATTGCATCAGGGGTAAAGAGGCTCGCCAGCAGGCAGCTGCTGGGTGATGCAGTGGACATCCCCTCCTCCAATACTGACGTCCTCGCACCTGACACCGACGATCTCGCGCTCCGGAAACAGAGAGACGAGGATCTCACGAGCGAGATTGTCTTCTCGAATTCCGTAGGTAGGGAAGACCACAGCGCCATTGGCGAAATAGAGGTTAACATAGCTCGGCGTTATGGAGACACTTCCAACCAGCATCGGCCTTGGCTGGACCATTCTCACCACCTCCAGTCGTCGTCCTTTGGCATCAGTGGCTGATTCCAACCGAGACAAGTTCTCCTCCAAGTTCCGATAGTTCGGATCAGAGCCGTCACTTGTGTGCGCAGCCAGCACGACATGGGGCATTGCGAAACCGGCGACACCGTCAACGTGTCCATCAGTCATGTCGTCCTCGACTCCTCTGGCGAGCCAGACTACCTTTCGTATGCCCAGATAGCTGGCGAGGACCTGCTCGATCCCTTCCCGTGACATGCTCGGGTTGCGGTTGGCATTGAGCAGGCACTGCTCGGTCGTCAGCAGTGTACCTTCGCCGTCAACGCTTATCGCACCTCCCTCAAGGACCATAGGCGCATCGTAACTCCTGATCCTCAATCGCTCAGCCAGGAGGACTGGCAGTCTGTCATCCTTCGCCCACGGTCCCTTATTGCCCCAACCGTTGAACCTGAAATTGACGAGCGCAAGCTTGTTGTCTTCCCTCCGGACGAAGATCGGACCGTTATCTCTTGCCCACGAATCATCAAGCGCCGCCTCGAAGAGGCTCGCTTCTGGACCGAGTTTTCTTCTGGCCTCCTGAACGGTCTTGGGATCGACGATAACCGTCACGGGATCGAAACGGTCAATTGTCTTGATGACAGCGGAGTAAGCCCTCTTCGCGTCCTCGAAGTGCCCTCGCCAGGTTAGTTCTCTACATGGCCAAGAGATGATGCATCCAGCGTGCGGGCCCCATTCCGCCGGCATTGAGAATCCACCCCCCGCGGGCGTCTGCCGTGCTTCCTCGCTAGCGCTTCTCGCGGCCACGCCTTGACCTCCTCGCCTTTGTCAGGTCTCCGTAGGTTTGCGGTTGGCGCGTGTCGAAGAATCCGAAGAATGAACGGGCATCTCGGATCTGCGACAGGTCCAGCTGCACAAACACCGTCTCCGGGCGGCTCGTGGATGCGCGTCTGAGGACCTTGCCCCAAGGGTCAGCGACGAAGCTGCCTCCATAGAACCTGATTTTCTCTTCCTGGCCGACTCGATTCACGGCAGCAACGAATACCCGATTCATTACCGCCTGAGCCCTCATCACAAGTTCCCACTCGGGACGGGAGTCGAAGTCCGACCTTACCAGCTCGGAGCCTATCGCGCTTGGGTAGATCAGGAGCTCGGCGCCCTTGAGGGCCAAGGTCCTGGACACCTCCGGGAACCATTGGTCCCAACATATCCCAAGGCCGATCTTGACATCGCCTAGACGGGCGACAACGTATCCCAGGTCTCCTGGCTTGAAGTAGAGATCCTCTCTGTACCCCTCAGAGTCTGGAATGTGGACCTTGCGATATGAGGCGCTCACCTTCCCGCTCTTGTCTATCAGCGCGAGCGAGTTGTAACACGTCCCAGCGTCTACGACCTCTGCAAACGGCAGAGCCACCGCGGCACCTGCCTCTTTCGAGACCTCTTTGAATTCAGCCAAGAGACTCATGTGATCCGGCAGACGCGCTGTCTGAGCTTCGTGATCTTCGAACTGGCCAACGTAACGGTTGGAGAACAGTTCTGGCAGTATCCAAAGGTCCACATCTTTCGCAGATGAGACAGCTATTGCACTCTTCGCAGCGACGATATTCGCCTCAGGCCTCGGCGAGCACCGCATTTGAACGAGAGCGATTCTGAATTTTTCCGAGGCATTGCTGGACAGGGGACTCCACCCTACGCGTCATTTCCCTGCAAGCCTAATAAACATACCTGCTGAGGCTCGATATGATTCCTGAGGGGCATCCAATAGTCTCCGCATGCTCAAGTTCCGAAGGATTCCCACGCTGACTCCGAGCGATCAAAGACCCTTCAACGCATTCTTGATTTCTTGGACCTTCAAGAAACGGTGTCTGTCTCGGGTCGGTTTCAAATCCGCCCTTCCCGAGCTCACTTCATTTCTGTCGACGCTCAGCAGAAGAATCATAAGAATGCTGAATCAATAGCAGGAGGCCGTGCGGCAATCGAAGACGCCTCCGCCACATAGGAAATGGGATTGTCATAAGACGGCCCTGAGGCAAAATGAAGAACCGAGCAACTCCTGTCGAAGATGGATTATCCATGCCCGCAGAGTGGGCTCCGCACGCAGGTTGCATTGTATCCTGGCCATGCAAAGAAGAGACATGGTGCGGCTTTGTGAAACAGGCAAAGCGCGCATATTCTGAGGTCATCGGTGCGATAAGCCAGTTTGAACCTGTCTTCGTCCTTTCAGACCCATCGACGACGCGCGAGGCACGCCAGGCCTTGGTCAAGGAGACTCCAATCATCGAACTCCCGCTTGACGATGCATGGATCAGAGACAACGGCCCTACGTTTGTATCTTCAGACAGCGGAGATCTTGCGATCGTGCAGTTCGGATTCAACGGCTGGGGAGAGAGGTTCTCACCCTATGATAGGGATGCAAGGGTGCCGGAATTACTAGCGGATAGAACGGGATTGAGAAGGTATGTTGCGCCGATGGTACTTGAAGGCGGAGCCATATGTGTGGACGGAGAGGGAACCCTTCTCACGACCGAGTCCTGC
>JAHIZT010000036.1 GCA_018814355.1 Candidatus Thermoplasmatota archaeon
CCGCTCTCCGCCCGCACCCTGGGTCATCGTTATCTTGGACATCTTGACACCGCCGTCTTTGCGAAGAATCTGGTTCGTTATAACCCTTTTGGCTTTCTCATGAACGAGCTTACACCCCGACTGACTCCACCAGCCAGATAACTTGATTATCCGCAAGTTTGTTGCCCCCTTCAGATGCTATCTGGCGCAATCCTATCCGGAGGGCGGAGCTCCCGGATGGGGCAGGACAAGGGCATGATCCGGCTCGGCGGGAGACCGCTCGTCAACCACGTGGCGACGGCTATGGCCGAGATTGTGGACGAGATAGTTGTGGCTGTGGCCGCTGGCAAATCGGCCGAATACACCGATGTCCTCGGCGGCGATCTCGTCATCGCGGAAGACAAGGAACCAGATCTTGGTCCTCTAGAAGGGCTGATAACCGCGCTGTCCGCGGCAAATGGCGATTATGTCTTATTCAGCCCCTGCGACACGCCCTTCTTGAAGACTGGCGTGTGCAAGATCATTGCATCATACGCAAAAGAGAGGGACGGCGCCGTCCCCATCGTCAGAGGATACCAGGAACCTCTCCACGCAGTGTACAGACGGACTAATGCCCTGGAGGCCTTTGAGATTGCAGTCAGCACGGGAAAGCGGAGGCCGGCAGATGCCTATGAAGGACTGGTCATGATGCCTGTGCCAGAGGACATGTTGAGAGAGCTAGACCCAAGACTCGAGAGCTTCTGGAACTTGAACACTCCAGAGGACCTAGCACAGGCAGAGGCAAAGCTGAAGCAAGAGCTGCGGTGATGGCATATCAAACCGAATCCCTCCTCTTCTGAAGGTAGTCAACAATTTTGTCCTTCGCTTCGTCCACATGGAGCGAATCTACGAAGTGGTCGGCAGACGCTCTGAGCAGATACTGGACGCCCAGGACTGCAACGATGAATCCTGCGAAACCATCGAAAAGCAGGTCGATCATGGTGTCAGTAAGACCATATTGGTGGGTTGTATGGGCCAGCGAGTCGTCGGCGAACTCCATGACCTCCCAAAGCACCCCCATGGCCATGGTGAACATGAGTATGAAGAAGGCTAGGAATGGCCTGGGCAGATGGATGCTTTCGACGTACTTGTCAACGATCACGACCGTAACGAATCCGAGCGCGCCGATCAGGGAGGCAGACATCATATGCGTCAGATGGTCCCAGCCAGGTATCGTGTTGTAGAACCCCGAGAACCCTCCCACGACGTGAAGGAACAGTGCAAGCACTATCCAGAAGTTCAGTTCGATCGGTAGAGTGATCTTCAGGTCGCGCCTCAAGATGGATGGGATGAAGCTGATGAACAACGCCACCACGGCCGCGGGCACCCAGGTCAGGTTGCCCGTGACTATGCCCGCAATGGCTACGGCAACCGTGCCTGCCTGCATGGCCCTTGAGAGGAATCTCAGTCTTTCTTCCACTTTGGCACCTCCCACAAATGTATGAACCCCAGGGTGCGCTTCCGGTCCTCAGACATAGCCTTGAGATAGAAGTCGTAGACAAGGCCCATCAGCATCCCGCCAACGAGGACCCACACGAAGCTCATCATCACCTGCCTGTTGCTAGTGAGGTTATGAGTCCCGTTGACGACATCGCCGACGTACTCACCCACCTGCCATAGGCCTGATATCCCCAGGGTGAACATGACGACGAAGAATATGGCAAAGGGCCTGTTCATTCTCACATCTGTGTACATCCCCAATTCCACCGTGAGCAGGAAGCCGATGGTTGCGAGGGAAAACGCAAATGCTAGGTCCGTGAAATGCCTCCACCACCCGAAGTTCTCCAGCATTATCCTGGAGCCACTCGAAATATGAAGCAACAGTGGGGCCGCGAGGAGAAGGGTCATCTCCCACGGAAGCGCCCGGAACGGATTTCTCGTCGATATGATCGGCAGCACGTATAGCGAGATCGCCGCAATGCCGAAGGCCACCCAGAGGACATCCAGCTTCAAGACAGTGTACACCGTCGAGAAGAAAAGGACCATGCTAGCGACCCAGGACATCTCGGCCTCGATGATCGACTCGCGTGTGATTGCGGTGAGTAGCGAGCTTGTCCCAGATTTAGCGGCCATTGCTTTCCCCGAGCCTGGTTTGAGAAGACAGCCGGACTATTAACGCTTACTCCTTGGAAATCCTGTATGCGCCGCGGGGTATCGATATCACGAATCGTGCACCCTTTCCCGGCTTGCCGGTCTCGGTGATGGTTATGCCTGTGATGCCCAGAATCTCCTTCACCATGAAGAGACCATAGCCAGAATGCTTCCCTCTTCCTCGCTGGAACAGCTTCTCCTTTTCTTCTGTGGGGATACCCACACCATCGTCTTCGTAGACTATTGAAAGCCTATCATCCGATTCCTCATATCGAATCCCGATCTTCGTGACTTTGCCGCCGTGCCTGAGTGAATTGTCCACAAGGTTGTTGAAGACCTTCTCGAACATGAGGTCCGCGAGGACCTCAAGCCCTTCAACTTGGACCGACTTGGAGATATTGCTAGGGCTTAATCCTGAGATACCGTTCAAGACAGCGGTCTTGACGTCGATCCACTCTGGTTTCGCGACTCCCATCTTCTGGTAGTCGCCTGTGAAATCCAATTGCTTTCTCATTATCTCCGCAGCATTCCATATCTTCTTGAGATATTCCTGCACCGGAGGCTCTGAGGCGGTCTCTTGGGCGAGCTGAAGCCATCCAATCAATACCGAGAGCTGGTTCAGAGCGTCGTGTCTGGTGACATGATTCAGAAGGTTCAGCTTCCGGTTAGCCACCTCCAGAACGGCCTCGTGTCTCTTGCGATCACTTATGTCAGTTACAACCCCAAGAGCCCCCGAATACCGACCGGCTTTGTCCTTGATAGGCGTCACTCCTACGTTAGCGTGTAGCAAGGTCCCATCCTTTCTGAGGAAATCGAGCTCATACCTATCGAAGAGGCCCCGTTTTATGTCTTCGATTTTGCGCCTTGACAGCTCAGCCGCTTGTTCATCCATGAACTGGAACAGTGATTTGCCGACCATCTCGTCGACAGAAATGCCTATCATCTCGGCCATCCTCGGATTCGCGAAACGGACTACCGCTTCCGCGTCGGTCATCAATATGCCTTCCTGGGCTAGTTCGACAAGCTGCCGATACTTCTCCTCGCTCTTGCGCAACGCCTCCTCCGCCACTTTGCTAGCAGTTATGTTTCGCACTACGATGAGAGCATGCTCTTTCGGGATCGGAATGAGCCTTGCCTCAAAGAATCGGGTCTCACCCTCTATCTCGAGTGAGTACTCCCGAGCCAAGACTCTTCCTGTCTTCACTGCTTCGTCGATTGTATCTCCGTACATCTTCCCGACATCAGGAGGTAGGACGTCCTGCAGTCGTTTTCCCAGGAACTCCTCAGGAGGGACGTAGAGGTCTGCAACGCGCCCAGCATTGTAGTCAAGCACCCTTCCACCAGCATCGACATGGAAATAGAGATCCGGGAAGGCTCCAACGATTGCCTGCAATTTCGATGCGAGTTCCTCCGACTTTTGTTGAGCGAGCTTTCGAGCACTCACGTCGATGACGATGCCTTCGTAGCCCACGGGATTGCCGTCGTGGTCTCTTCGCACGTAGGTATGGTCCTCGACCCAACGCACTTCGCCAGATTTGGTGGCGATTCGATATTCTTGGACGAAATCATTTACTCCTTTTTTGACGAAATCCCTGAACTCCTCCCTTTCGCGCTCGAGGTCCTCTTTGTGGATGATGTCGTCGTAAACAAATGTAGAAACGAAATCTTCTCGTCTGTAGCCGAACTGCGCGATACCGTCAGATATGAATGAAACCGGCCCGCCCGGCTCCGGACGCCAGATGACCAGGATGACGGGTCCTTTGTCTATGATCCCCTGAAGCTCCTTGTATCTCTCAAGTGCACTGTGAAGCTCCAGTTCCGCCTTCCTGCGGTCGGTTATGTCACGAACGTATTCTATGACTCCCGACAGTTCGCCCGTCTTGCTGTCCCTCATCGGGAAGGCGTACAGGTCGAGCCAGCCTACGACCTCCCCTTTGGCACCGATCTTCGGCACGACTTCGTACGCGGGCCTCTCGTTCTCGATGGTCTCGAGGCTCGGACAAACTTCACAGTGCGCTTGTCGACCGTGATAAGCATCATAACATTTCTTGCCGACCAGAGGCATCTTGTGCGAATACCAATCCTCCATTGCTGGGTTGACTCGTACTATATTGAGATCCTTGTCGAGAACGCTTATGCCGTCCTGGATGCTTGAGAAAACGCTTGATATGAATCTATCTCCCTCACGGGCGGCCTGATCCGAGCGAGTGCTCCTCACTGACTTCCTTATCAGGTTCGCCAGTTCCGTGAATTGGATTTGAGGACTGGAGCCCTTCCGGAGGTAGAAGTCCGCGCCGTGGTTCAGAGCCTCGACAGCCGCCTCTTCACCTCCTTTGCCCGTGAACAAAATGAAAGGGATCTGCAGACCCTTCGCCCTGACGATCTTGAGCATCTCTATACCGTCCATGCCAGGAAGGCTGTAGTCTGCGACCACTGCGTCGTAGTCCTGAGACTGCATCTTCTCAAGCGCGGACTCAGCGTTGGCTGCCGTGTCAACTTCAAAATCCCCTTCCCTTTTCAGAAAAAAGCTGGACAGATCGAGGAAACTGACTTCATCGTCAACGTGCAGGACCCTTATCATCTTCTTCTCCTTCAGAATCCTCGGGGTTTCGATAGGAAATGAGCTGTAAGGTATTTAGGCAGTATGTCACATGAAGCGCTGAGGGGGAGATTTGAACTCCCGAGGCGCCAAAGCGCCACGAGCTCGCTGGCGTCGTCAACAATGATTCCAGGCTCGCGCCTTACCGAGCTGGGCCACCTCAGCTTTGCTACCTTCAGACGGATGTCTATATTTAAGAATAGCGAGTCCGGCCAGGTGTTTGTCGTCAAGACCTCTTGCCGGTTCTCAGCAAGGATCGTATCTCGTCAAGAATCTCCACCCTTGTGTCCCGGACAGTGGGCCTGAACTTGCGGGCGATGTCTATCTCTCCAAGATCGATTTCTGCTTCGACAATGTCCTCATCCAGGTCTTTACCTCTAGCCAGCTCCTCTCCTCTCGGCCCGAAGAGCGTGCTGCCTCCGCCGAAGACCAGACTGCCGTGAACGCCCACCATATTGCAGTATGCGACGAAGATTGCGTTCTCGACTGCTCTGCCGGGCATGACCCTCCGGAAGGATGACCTCGATGTTGTGGGCGCAGCGGATATGTTGACGAGTATCTGGGCACCGAGGAGCGTCTCGAGTTTGGCAAGCTCTGGGAAGAACATGTCATAGCATATCATGAGCCCAATCTTCGCATGCTTCCCGGCCGCAACCACGGCTTCCTTGCCCTCCGCGAAGAACACCTTCTCCTCAAACGGTCCGAAGCTTGGGAGGTACATCTTGTCATATCTGAACAAACGACCTGTCCCAGTCGCGAGCAGGCACGAGTTGTAGACCAGACCCGGTACCCGCTCATCCATCATGGGAACGCCGAAGACTATGTCCTTCTTGGTTTCCTTGGCGAGTCGGACGACGCCTCTGACCATCGGGCTCACGATCGTCTCTGCGTGCCTGAGAAGGTCGTCCCGAGGCATGTACCCCGTCAGGTTTAGCTCGGGGAATATGACAATCTTGCCCTTAGTCTTCCTGACGATGTCCCTCATCCTCTTCAGGTTGCTCTCCTTATCGTGGAGCTGACAAGTGACCTGGGCTAGTGTGACGACGAGCTTGGACATGTGAACAATGATAAGTCCTGCCGCTAGATTAGCATTGTCCCTGGCTTGGTCGCAGGCTCCCACCATAAGCGATATATCCGGACCGTGGCATTCCAGCACGATGATTCTTCCAAGGCTGAAGGATGGCACAGAACAGGTCGTCGAGAAGTTCCTGGCGGAGAAGCTCAGGAAGGCAGGGGCCAGGGGTTTCGTCCTCGGAGTCAGCGGTGGTATCGATTCTGCTGTGGTCCTGAGATTATGTGTGCGCGCTGTGGGCAAAGACAAAGTGCTCGCGCTCATGATGCCCGAGAAGGATTCCCCCAAGGAGGACCTCGAGGACGGGAAGGACTTGTGTGAGCTCGAGGGTGTGAAATACAAGGTCATCGACATCACAGGCACCGTCGCGGCCTGCGTCAAAGCGATTAAGGGCAAGGTCGACAGAGTATCTCTGGCGAACATCAAGGCCAGATGCAGGATGATCGTGCTCTACCACTACGCGAACACTGACCGGCTGCTCGTGGTGGGCACGAGCAACAAGAGCGAAATGTTGGTCGGCTATTTCACCAAGTACGGGGACGGCGCTGCTGATCTCGAACCCATCGGAGATCTCTACAAGATGGAGGTAAGAGAGCTGGCAAGGAGGATGGAGATCCCGGACAGGATCATTCGGAAGGTGCCATCAGCAGGCCTCTGGAAGGGTCAGACGGACGAGGGTGAGATAGGCATCAAATACGAGCGTCTGGATGCAATACTCCTGGGAATAGAGCTGGGCCTAACAGATAAGGAGATTGCCGCAAGAGCGGGAACGACCGTCAAGGAGGTCTCAAGGATCGCCCGCATGGTCAGATCGACATCGCACAAGCGCAAATCCCCACCCGTTGTCAAACTCGGATTCAGAACACCTGGCCTAGACTGGCGAGAGGGCGACGAAGACGTCTGACCTGGGTTCACAGATACTTTTTCGAGGTCAACTACCACCCATTGAAATGGGTGGCTTGTAACTGACCTCGACGGAGGTTCGATGCTCCGCGTCACCGGTCGCTACGATCGGCCCGTTGACGGTGGGCCTGCCAACCAAGGCGTTGCCGAGGCTGGCGATGTTCCTTGCCGCGTTGAGGTCGGCATTGAGCGAGTAGCCGCAGACGGGGCATCGGAACGAGTGCCCCTTCCTTATCCCGAGATCCCCGCATCGAGAGCACATCTGGCTGGTGTACTCCGGTGGAACCG
>JAHIZT010000037.1 GCA_018814355.1 Candidatus Thermoplasmatota archaeon
GACATCTCCACGAAGGAACCTCCATTCGACGTCGCTGGAAAGGCTGACCATCATCCGTACTCGTACCTCAACGATGATTTCGTGCAGCCTGGCAATCTGTACAGAGATGTGATGACTGATCGAGACCGCGAGAACCTGGTGGGCAACATAGTGAGCCACCTGAGCGGAGCGCAGAAGCGCATACAGCTTCGACAGACCGCCCTGTTCTTCAAAGCAGACCCAGACTATAGTCGACGGGTGGCCAAGGGGCTTGGTCTTGACACGAAAGAAGTTGAGAAGCTGGCGCACATGTCTCAGGAGGATCGGGTGAAGGCAACCAAGTAACATTGCGGAGTTGCTGTTGCGTGTTCTGAGCCGCGACCTCTCTGGACACTCTCAGAAATCTCCTTGATTCAGCAGCTCTTGCGAATCCGCGCTCGAATGCTGGCGAATCTAATGGGCATGCGAAACACCCGTTTCTTCTCCTCATTGCCCTTCACTTTCCGAGAGTTCTCCTCTCATCAGCCGTCCTCGTACGGATTTCTTGCCGGGAAAGAATTCGCACCTGGCTTTTCAAGCTGGCATCTTCAACTACCGGTAGATTCCAGGCCATAATCCGGTCGCTCGCACATCATTGATCCATGGAACAGACCGATGCTCAAACCATAAGTGGCGCATTGAGCTGAGGGGGGAACTGAGGAATCTGGCCATTACGCGATGAGGCGACTTTTGCACTGAGATATGAATCCCTTCAGAAACTTCGCCGTCTTACTGGGATTACTGGTCTTCCTGATGGAAGACAATCTTTCCGCCAAGTATCGTCATGACAGGCCTGACCCTCGGGATCTCATTCACTGGTATGTTGAACAGGTTTTGCGATAGCATTACCATGTCCGCGAGCTTGCCTACTTCAATCGAACCCTTGATGCCTTCCTCGAAGGACGCGTAAGCCCCGTTTATAGTATATGCCTCGATCGCATCGTCAAGGGTGACCGTCCTCTCGGACTTGGACACACTCTCCCTCGTCATCGCAGCGTAAATCCCGCCGAGCGGGTCCATACTAGCGACTGACCAGTCGCTCGAGAACGAAAGTACCGCGCCCGACTGTCGGATCTTCCGCCACGGAAACGAGTTCAGGAATCTCTCTCTACCCAGCACGCGCGCGCACACAGAATCCATGGAAGCGTCTGCGTGCTCAGGCTGCATCGAGGCAATCGCCCCGAGCTTCTCGAACCGAGGGATATCGGCGTGGGACATGGTCTCAACATGCTCCACGCGATGCCTACTGTCCCGGCGACCATTGGCCAATGCCGCGTACTCGTAGGCATCGAGGACGGTTCGAACCCCCCTGTCACCGCACGCATGCGTGACCAATTGGAAACCTCGCCTGTCCAGTTCCCTCACGATCTCCCTGAATTCGTCCGGCTCGTACTTCAGTTCCCCTCTCGAATCCGGCCTGTCTGCGTATGGCTCGAGCATCGCCGCGGTGTGGGACTCCAGGACTCCATCAATGAACAACTTGACAGCTCCCGCATTGACCCATTCGTCCTTGTGGTCCTCCCGTGCACATTCGAACTGGTCAAGGTCCTTGGCGGTCATTTCCTTCCGGTACCCGAGCGCGCAGTAGACACGTGCCTTCAGCATCCCATCCTCCTTCAGGCGACGGAAGAGCGGCAGATCGTCTATCGCCACATAGGCATCATGAACGCTCGTTATGCCATACGACGGTGCCCGGGCAACGGCCTCCCTGATTCCTCCCATGACGTCACCCCTCACCAGCCTCGAGACCTCGCCACCGAGGTTGTGAACAACTGAAGAATCCAGGAACACGCCCGTGGCCTCTTGCGTCCTTGGATCCCGCTCCACCCCTGGGGCGGGGGGCCTGTTTGTAAGCTCCCGATCGATCAAGTCCGTGAGCTTGCTGTTCGCGAGGCACACCCAGCCGTCGAACGACTGGAGCAACAGATGTCTGTCGGCCACAACTTCGTCCAGCTCGCGCTTGGTCGGCAGCTTTCCGTCGACCAGCAAGGCCTCGTACCTCCAGCCTATGCCTCCCACTAGCTCCCGTTTAGGGTGCTCGCTAGCGTGCTTTGACAGGAGACCGTAGACTTCCTCACGGGACTTGATGGATCCAAGCTGGACCCATGTCATATCCATGTCGCCCATCGAGAGGTGGAGGTGGCTGTCGATGAACCCTGGGAGCGCCAGCCTCCCCTTCGCGTCTATGACTTCGGTGTCCTCACCCAAGTATGCCTCCAGATCCTGATCGCTGCCGACAAAGACGATTCTGTCCCCCTCGACGGCCACCGCTTCAGCCCACATCTGCGTCCTGTCGACGGTATACACGCTCGCGTTACGGATCGCTAGACTGGCTGAGCCCGCCATTGTTCACACCTGAGCGCCTCCGCGATGCGAGGACGAGATAAATAAGTATCGCAGAGGGCGGGTCTTTCGCCCTCGATTCCCTAGACAGGCAATCGTCCAGTTGCCCACAATCGTGCGGGAGAGAGGATTTGAACCCAGGTCGAGCTAGACATTCTTTCTATGATTTCAGTAGAAATGAAGAATGCAGAGTTGAATTCCGGATTGCGACTATTGCGCCGAGCCAAGTTCCGTCATCTCATAACGTTCTGGATTCTCATTTCGCAATGATTGCGCTCTCAGAGCCTCCGCTTCAGTCATATCGATGTGATTCGCAGGTGTTCGAAGCTCTCGTAGGCTGCGAGTATGATCTGCAGGGCACGGAAGCCATCTTCCCCCGTGACCTCAGGCACTTCATCATTCAGAATGCTCCGGGCGAAGGAGTCGATCTGAAGCCCAAACTGAGCCGGGTGGGGGCAATCCAAGACCTTAATCGGTTTCTGCTCGTCTTCCTTGAAATAGAACAGTTTGTTAGGATAGGGGTAGACTCTGAGCGCTCCCTCCGTGCCATGTATGCGAAGATTGACAGGATGCGGATCCCAAGCTGGCCCCCCAGCACCTTCGTATGGGCCCCAGCTGAACATCCCTTCGCCCGGCAAGTCGGAGAAGTAGGTGGCCTCGTTGCACACGAGTTGCCCGATCGCCCCGCCTGCGGACTTCATTGTCAACAACTCCGTAGCTGGCGGCTGACCTGCCCTGTTCCCCCGGCCGAACACCCATTCGACCTCGCTTGATGTGAACCATCGGAACAGATCCACGAGATGTATGCCGTGATCGGTCAGCCCCATCGGGCCTGCGCCAGGCGCTCCGCTCGGATAGATGTTGTATGCTTCGTAGTTCTTAGTCCCCGATCCGCCTACGAAGATCTCAAGGACCAAGGATACGTCTCCGAGCTGACCTGCATCAATCATCTCCTTCGCTTTCCTGCAGGTTGGGAAGAATCTGAACGACTCGCCATAGAACAGCTTCACTCCGTGCCTGGAACACACCTCTATCATCGACCTGGCATCCTTTAGGGTGAGGGCCATAGGCTTCTCGACGAGTACATCCACTCCAGCCTCAGCTACCTGCTCGGTCACTGCGCGAGAGAACCTGGGCCCGGTGGTAACGCAAGCGATGTCCAGGTCCTCCTTCCTGATCATATCCTGGAAATTCTCATAAGGTTTGATTCCCCACTTTTCGCAGACGCTCTCACGCAAGTCCATGCGCAACTCAGCCCCTGCTACAGTTTGAGCGTTCGTAGCTGTCTTCATCCCGGGTAGATGGCATGTCTGTGCGACGTGACCAAGTCCTATGAACCCAACCTTGAGTTTCCTCATCGGGTCATTCTCCCACCTGATTGTTCCTTGGCTCAAGAGCCGTCTACCGAATTCCCAGGAGAGTCCTCGCCTGCGTCGCTGACCCGACCTCCCTGCCGAGCTCGCGTGCGATCGTGGCGATCTTCCGTACTGCCTCTGCATTGCTCATGATTTTCTCGTCACGCTGCGGATACATCCAGAGATGGTCTTCCATGCCTACTCGGACGAAGTCGACTCCAAGTAGTATGGCGAAAGTCGTCATTGGGAGCCAGTTCCTCCCGCCAATGCTCACTCCGACCACGGAATCGGGAGGGACCATCTTCATCAGCCCAAGCAAGTAGAGCATCCCCCAGGGATCGGGATATGTCTCTGCCGAGTTATGCATGCCCGGTCCCAGAGAGATGAAATAGGGTTTCTTGAGAAGTCCTGGCCTTATGAGCCACTCCCTAACGTTCGAGATGCCTTCTCCGTCATGCGCCATGAATTCCGGTTTGATTCCGTGCGACTCGAGGTATGTGACAGTTTTGACGGTGTTGTCCTCGGTTGCGAGGCAGATTGACTCGTCTAGATAGTAGGAGATCGGTGTGAATATCGTTGACTGCATGTACCTCTTGTCGATGCCGTGCAGGGCCTCGACCATTGGCTCGATTGTCTCGTAGCTGTAGTCTCCCGACTGAGGGTTGTATCCCTCTGCAGAGCTCGGCTGGATTATCATGTCCGGGCATTTGTCCAGAATCGGCGCTAGAGTTTCAGTCAGGAGTTTCGTGTTGGACACAGACTCCCCTTTTTCGTCCCGGGTGTGCAGATGCGCCAAACATGCGCCTTCGGCATAGGATGCGATTGTTGCCTCTGCGATCTCCTTGGGACTGTATGGTTGGCTAGGGTTCTGCTTCCTGGAGAAGAGCGCGCCTGTCGGACACACAGTTATGAAGAGCGGTTTATCCATGGTGAGGTTCTTCTCTTGTCTCTCAACCATCTTCGCCCACGACAGCCCCTCGAATTCCTTGTCGGCCACGTTAATCACCAACCCTTCCTTGCAACGGATGGGCGAGGTAGGGTTTATGCCGACATAATCCTTGTCCTTGTCCATGAGCCCAGCGAGTGAGGTGAGGTCTTGCCAGAATACGATATTCTTGTTCGCGATTCTACCGTGATAGACGGCACTGGCAGGCCTTCCTTTCGCGCAGATGTTGGCGTAGTAGGCGAGATGATCTCTGCGGTCGGCCACGTCCAAGGGGATACGAAGCTGGAGATCGACGCAAAAGGGATGGTGCTCTGTCCGGGGTTCATCGATCCACACACCCACGGCGATATCGGCATCTTGAGGCATCCGCTCGCGGAGAACTTCGTGATGCAAGGGATTACTACCATAGTTGCCGGTCACTGCGGGGCATCGATGGCCCCATTGGTCGGGAACTGCCCCTCCGACCTCATAGATGCGAGTGACTGGTGGCAGGAGGTCGAGCCAGAATCAGAAAAGCCTCCAGTGCTGCTACCGCTGGACCGATACGGTGCCATTCTGAAGACGAAGCTGGGTTTTGCTGTCGATTGGACCAAGTTCGACGAGTTTCTGTCCAGAGTCGAGCAGATTAGAACCTCGGTGAACTTCGCCTCGTTCGTTGGCCACAACACATTGCGTGTTGCCGTCATGCGGGAAGAATTCAGGCGCGTCGCAAACAGCAAGGAAATCGATGAAATGAAGCAGCATGTGTCGGAGGCTCTTCAGGCCGGTGCTCTCGGCCTCTCGAGCACGACTGATCCTGGCCCAGGCGAATACGCGGATGTGAAGGAACTCGCAGAGCTTGCACGGGTGGTTGCAGATCATGGAGGGCTGTACGTCCCTCATACCAGGCATACGCAGAGCCAATGGCCTGCGGACTCACCCGACGAAATTGGCTACGGTATCTTTCACGGCCCGATGGAGGACGTATGGGTGGGACGATACCGGGGAGTCCAGGAGGCCATAGAAGTTGCCCGTAAGTCAGGGGTGTCGTTGCACATCGCCCATCTGTCGAACGTGTTCAAGATCCCACAGCCCCACCCGGATTACCTGGAGGAAGCCGCTGCAAGAGCCACCCTTGAAATCGTGGACGATGCCGTTCGCGAAGGACTCGATGTCACGTTCGACGTAGTCGCCTCTGCGAGCAGCATTTCTGCTGCGGCCCTTCTTCGAGAGGAGTTCAGCCAATGGATCGGGCAATCTGAAGGAGAAGGTCTTGCCGCTCGGGTGAGGTCGGCGGAATTCAGGAAGGAAGTCAAGAATGCTCATAGAATTGGAAGACTGAAGCTCGGTATGGTTCACACGAAAGCGGATCCATACTGGATGAACTGCTTCAGGATATTGAGATGCAGGAACCGCGAATTCGAGGGCAAGACAGTCGGGCAGATAGCCGCCGCCAGGGATCAGGATCCGATCGACGCGACTCTCGATATTCTTGCAGAAGACATCGACACGATTTGGGTACAGTTTCTCGACGACAGAGGGACCGAGACGGCCAACTCTGTTTTTCTCTCCCATCCCTCAGCCATGCCCTGCACCGATGCAGAAGTATACGGAGAGTTTAGGACAACGGACTCGATGCATCGGCCGCCGCCAACTGCCTATGGCATGTTTCCTCACTACATCAGGACCATGGTTCGGGAGAAGGGGATGCTGAGCATCGAGCATGCATTGATGAAGGCAACATACCTTCCGGCACGCAGGTTCGGATTGATGGACAGGGGGATTATCGAACCTGGTGCATACGCTGATATCGTTCTTCTTGACCCCAACTCCATCCGAGAGGTGAGCGACTTCATGGAACCTGTGAGACACCCGGAAGGGATCGAGCTTGTCGTAGTGAACGGCAAACTCGTGTCTCGACGACAGAGGCAAACAGAGGAGAGGCCAGGGAAGGTATTGAGATACAGAACAATCCGTCAGCGGAGTTGAGTATTCTCGAGGCAGGCCCAGCATCGGCTTGCAGAGTAGCCAAGTCGGTCTCGATTTGATTGATCGGAAGAGGGGATTTGAAATGAAGTTGGGCCAGACATTCCTTTCTTGACATCAATTAGCAGGGGATTGAGATGCCCAATGTTGGGCTTTGCGCCAAGTCTAATTCCTTACTAGTAGTATATGTGCCAGTTTTAGTCACCGTCAGATTCCGAGCCATAATCCGGGCCCTCGCGCATTGCTACTTCTCCTGACATACTAGCTCCAAAACCGTTCTTCACGCTGAACTCGAATGAGGAGCGTGACCGCACAGGGAGTCGTGTGTGAGTGCGAATCTTTCGTCAATCTTCACCTATGTAGTTCATGGTTCTCCCGCCTTGGGCCAGTTGTGCAACGGGCACATGGGCGGGGAGCCTCTTTTAGCATGCCATCAATCATAGGATCATTGCACCCAGTCAGAGTCCATTCCGTTTTTCGTCTCACCGTTATTTTCATCAAATGAGCAGTCCGGTTTGAGCCTGCAGGTTCGAGTCAACGCAATCAGGATGTTCTCTCAAGGGATGGGTTTGTGGTACCAAGTGAAATGCTTCACGACTCTGAACCCCATGCCCTCGTAGAGCCTCAGTGGGTCGTGAGGATTCTCGACTTCCATGCCCAACATAGCTTCTCTCATCCCCTTGTCCTTGAGGATCTTGAAGCTTCTCGCAAGCAGTGCGCGGGCCAGTCCTCTGCCCCTGTAATGCTCCCGGACGAAGACGTGTTCAGTATGCCCGCGCTTTCTTTCGAACTGCTGATTTTCCTCTTCTGCGATATAATTCAGGACCATTCCTGCAAGTGTGTCCCCGTCCCATGCTACCTGCCATAGATCAGGCTGGAAGCTGCTCGATTTCTTAAAAGCCTCAAAGTGCTCATCATCCCATTCGTTCTCGGAGAAGTCCCAGTCTTGCAGGCCGGCTTCCTTGTTCGCCTCCCATATCTTGCTGTATTGCCCGGGCACGACAGGGCGTATTTCGAAGCCAGCGGGGAGTGGCATCTGGGGGATCTCGTCTAGGCTTCGAACCATGTCAAGCTCGTGCTGGACGGGTCGATAGCCGTTGGCCAAGACAATTGACTTCCACTCGTTTTCTGAGTCGTTGGCCCAGAGCTCGAAGAAGCTCACACCCTGTTTGCCATCCTTTTTCGCTCTTCCCCGAATGTGTCTCTCATTGTACAGGAACAGCTCTTCACGGATCCCTCTGTCACGCCATTCCAGCAGAAGCTCCACTGAGTGGGCATACATCCTCTTGTCGTCTTCTCGATCTTCCCACCAAACCCTGGCGAGGGCGATCATCTTTCCCTCTGCCTCGGCAACGAGAATATCCGCTTGGGGGTCGAAGTCGAGAGGATTGTCGAATTGAGCTGTCAAATCCTCCTCTGTCGTTACATAATCGACGCCGTCGGCCTCTCTGCTGCTAGTCATAAGTGCAGCCATCGCAGGGAGCTCCTCCTTTCCTCGGTATCGGCGAAGCGTCAGTCCTTGGATTATGGGGAAGCCCGCGTCCTCAGTCCTATCAGAGAGTCTCTCTCCGTTTGTCATTTCATTCACAACGTGGTCGGATGCTCAGAGTGACCAGTCGTCTCCTGCCTGAACAAGGAATTGACAAGCTGTTCGGAGTTTTTGAAACTTCTGGGTTTCCCTCCAATCAGCAGCCCGATTTTGCGGGCAGCTTTGTGCATGCCACACGCATTAGGTCTTTTTCCATCCGAGGGCTATTGCAGCGCACGAGACCCTGTCCAAGTCTCTCTCTCAATATAGCGATATTGCTCTCTCCGGAGATCAACGATTTGAACGAGACAAGTCTTGTCCGTAGACCGAAGGAAGTAGTAGGCCCCTTGCCCTAGACAGCTCTGAGGACGTACATTCTTGTCAGGAACTGCCCTCTTCTGCTCTCTCTAACTTCTTTCATGCGACACTCATTCCCTCGGACGGTCCTCATATCCGAATTTTCATGGATGTTGAGAGTCAGGATCAAGCGGATTGTATGGATCTAGGGGCTTCATCGTTATGAGGGAATCGCCAGGCACGCCGTCGGTAGACACCAGCAGATGGCTATCTTATCAGGAGTCTGCATTCTCTCGTAGACTCCGTGAAGGCAAATGCTATATCTCTGTTGGCGGCTCACCTTCCGCGATGGGCCAGATACGGTACAGACACCCAACTGAAGCAGACGTTGGCTCGATTGTCCGGGCGTGGAACCTGTCTCGACGCGGGATTCCGCTAGAACGAGATTTCACAATCGGGGAGCTTCGCGCCGAAATATTCGATGACGAGGACTATGACATCAACGGGAGCTGGGTTGCCGAGGCGAAAGGCGAGATCGTCGGGTTTGGGTGCGGTACCGTTGAAAGGAGAAGAGTTGAATCTGGTCTGTTAGAAGGATTTGTTACGGTCGAGGTTGTCCCCGAGCACAGAGGACGTGGGATAGAGAAAGAGATAATGAACCGGGTGCTGGCTTATTTGCGGTCAAGACGCCTGGAGCGCGCTGAGCAATTCTGTCCAACGCTCACGGGATGGAGGAACACGCTTTCTGAAGAATATGGATTCAGAGGCGTAAGACATTTCTTCAGGATGGTGCGCAAGGGAGGCAATCCTCCGAAGGACATCAGGATTCCAGCGGGTGTGCGTTTTGAGAGGAAGATGTTCAAGGACGCAGATGAGGGGGATGTCTCTCTACTGGTAGCGACCTTTAACGACACATTTTCGGAGCACTTCGGTTTCTCACCCGTATCGGCGAAGAGGTGGCTTCGGCTAAGGGATGCGTATGAGGATGTCGGCATGATCACATTTGCTGTGCGAGAAGGTCGGACTGTCGGGATATGCTTCAGTGATGAGAGCGTCCTCTACAACAAGGAGCACGCCTCTGACGTCGGCTGGGTGTGGATGATCGGAGTGACGAAGTCGGAGAGAGGAAAGGGCATAGGACGCGCGCTACTTGCAGATTCCGTCGCATGGCTTGCTGGAAGAGGAATTGGCACGGTCTACCTGGGACTCGACGCTGAAAACAGGAAGGCTTTGATTCTCTACACCTCACTGGGTTTTGACGTAATCCATGAGAGTGTTTACTACAGACTTGTTCTATGACTGCGCAGTCTTTTCTTGCCGGAGGCAAACCTTCTGGAAGAAGCGTTTCCGCTGGGGCAGATTCCTACACTCGAAATCGTCGAGAGTTGATATTGATTGCCTGGGCAAACAAGATCCTGGCTGCTTACAGGCACTTGCAGCACAAGAGGCCTCGTCCGAGTCTCTTACTTAACATTTCCGGGATATCGGTCAGCGATTCTGCTCGGTCTAGAAACCTCTCTTCATCCCGAAGCCGGCGTGCACATCAACAAGAAGAGCAACCTCGATAGGCTGGTGAAGTAAGTGGAAGCAGGTTTCATGTTGTTCGGATTTGCAGTAGTGGTCATCGGAATGGATTCAGCGCTATCATGTGGTGCTCTAGATTCTCCGCTTAGTATTGAGCGTTAGTAGATGGATAGTCACTCCGATAGCTACGGCGAGCATGCCGATTCGAACGATTACGCTTTCGGTAGCGAACACAGCTGAGAACACAATGACGCCCCAGAGCACTGAAAGGGTTACGACCTTGGTCTTGATTGCCAGACCCTTTCCTTCCAGGTAGTCTCTCAGATAAGCGCCAAAGTACCTGTTCATCATCATCCAGTTGTACATCCGCATGGAGCCTCTGAGATAACACGCTGCTGCGATCAAGAGGAAGGGCGTCGTAGGCAGGAGGGGCAGGGGAATCCCAATCAGTCCTAGCGCGAGAAAGAGAGTTCCAACTGCATTCCAGAGAAGCCTGACGAGCTTGCTCTGGGCAACCGATATCCCTGGTGAGGGAGCGTCGGTCTGCGGCTCAGAAGAATCTCCTTCAATCATCAGTGACCTTGTCAGGACTGATTCACGAGGTATGATAAGTGTTTTTCTTGCATCCACTCGATTGGAATGATTCCTAGACCTAGTGCCGGAGAGATGCTATCCCAATCTCAGTGAGGAGTCTGCTCATGTCAACGTTCCTTCCATGACATTAGTCTGCTAGAGAGTACGAAGAAGACTGCACCCAGCACCATCAGTATCCCAAGGTTCGCCATTGCGCTCGCGGTGTTATCGAATACCATCGTGTCTCTGAGCCCGTTGTTGAAGTAGGTCAGGGGCATGAAGGCCGCTATCGCTCTGATGAAGGTCGGCATCGCCTCCAACTGGAAGAACGCACCAGAGAGGAACATCATTGGGAACCCAATCACGTTCGCAAGCGCCACACTCGACTCCGGGTCCTTCACTACTACGCCGATGAGCATCCCGAGGGACACGAATAGGAACGCCCCAGCTGGAATGAGGACAAGCGCCATCGGTGTCATGTTGGATCTCATGTCAAAGGCGATTCTGCCGACCGCGAAGGTGGCGAAAAGTGATACATACAACAAAGCGGAGTAGAACATGAATTTCGAGATCAGCCATTCGTGCTTCCTCAGTTTGGTCGTTGCCAGGAGCTTGAAGTATCCTCGTTCTCTATATGACGCGCAGATCGAGGACATCGAATATAGCGATGTGGTCATGACCGTGATGCCAACCACGCCTGGCAGGAAGAAGTCCATGTATGACATGCGCTCCTTAACAGGTTGAATGTCGAACGAGACCGTGGGCTGGGCTTCCTCCAGCACGTAGTTCAGGCCAGTAGTCGCCGCACCAAGTACCGCTTGTGCGGTCCCGAATGTCGATCCGGAGCTATCTCCGAAAAGTGTTACATTGACCAATCGACTGTGGTTCTGAGCCATTGCCCTCGCGACATCCTCGGTGAAATTGCGCGGTATGAGGAGCGCTAACGAGAGCGACTTGTCGCTGATGTACTTCGTCAGATTCTCATGCGGGGATATCATCTGAATCTTCACCACGCCTGTGTTGTTGAGCGACTGCAGCAAGGCCACCGAGTACGGACCGTCGTCCAGATTCTGAACCGGCATGGTCAATTCCGTACCTTCTGACGATGTGAAAATCGCCCCGAAGAGCAGTATCAGAAGTACTGGGAATGCAAAGGTGAAGAACGCGCCTATCTTGGACCTGAGATACTGCGTCGCAAACCCTTTCAGATCAGCGATTATCCTGCTCATTCCTTCAGCACCCCCTCTTCCATCTTTGCTCCTACAAGCCCAAGGAACACGTCCTCGAGGGTCTGCCTCCTGGTGTACATGTCCTTGACGTTCAGTTGAAGCGCCGAAAGCTTGGCGAAGACGGTCCTCATCTCAGAAGGATCTCTCACTGGAACCATCACGTCCCCTTCTTCCTCGGTCGCAGTGATCCCTCTCCGAGAGATCTCCCTCAGACCATCCTTGCCCACCCCGACCAGCACGACCACCGTCACCTTGCTGTATTTCGCTATGAGCTCCTCTGGGCTCCCTCGTGCGATGATCTTCCCTTTGTGCATGATGGCCACATCATCCGAGAGCTTCTCAGCTTCGTCGAGATAGTGAGTAGTAAGGAATACCGTGGTTCCTTTCTTCCTGATATCCTCCACCAATCGCCATAGGTCTCTACGCGCCTTCGGATCGAGACCAGTCGTGGGTTCATCGAGAAAGAGCAGCTCAGGGTTGTTGATGAGCGACAATGCAATCCCCAGCTTCCTCTTCTCTCCTCCGGAGAGCTTCTTGGAAATCAGGTTCTTTCTGTCGGCCAAGCTAACGCTCTCTAGGAGGTCGTTCACCTCCTTCTTGGACATCCTTATGTCGAAAAGCCCCGCCCAATACCTAACCGCCTCCGGCGGTTTGAGCTCGTCGAACGGTTCGAAGTTCTGAGGCAGGACACCGACTCTGCTTCGGATCTTGGTGTAGTCGCGAGTCACATCGACTCCGAAGATAGAGGCAGTTCCCGATGTCGGGCTCCTGAGCCCTTCGAGGATCTCCACGGTCGTTGTCTTGCCAGCGCCATTCGGGCCTAGCATGGAGAATATCTGCTTAGGTTTGATCATAGAAGAGATGTCATCGACTGCTTTCACATCTGGTGGATAGTGCTTAGAAAGATTCTCTACCTGGATGATCACTTCACTCAAGAGCGGTCACCGTTCTGGAGGAACCACATTGCATAACGAGTATAACTCATCTAGTGAGAACCCCCAGAGCTCCGCTGGCATTGTTCGTCATGTGCCAGATGAGAAGAAATCAAGCAACGGTTCTATCCTTTTCATTCGGAGACCTCCCAAGGTCCATCACCAGCCGAATCCCCATCGATCGATTCTTGTTGAAGTATGAAGACCAGTTGTCGTAGAAGACACCCGCCCGTTTGAAACCATAGTTCTCATAGAAGCGCCAATTGCTTGCCTGATCGTCAGCGTACACCGAAATCCTGGTAGATCCTTTCTGTTTGACGACGTCCACGAACCTGTCCATCAGGACGCTGCCTATTCCTTTGCCCCTGTACTTCGAATCGACGAGGAATAGCATGACCTCGGCATCCGCATCGGGCCGGTTTACCAACAACTTCATCTCGACCATCAGGAAGTTCCAGAGCACGGTGGGAAGCCTTTTGATCCTGCCATACCTGCCCAGGACGAGTTTGGCGCCTGCTTTCATCTCGGAATGGACTATCCTTGTAGGAAATCCCTTGACGTGTCGTCCCCTAATCTCCCCGAATATGAGCCCAACCAGTTCCCCGTTGTCGAGACACGCGACATCCGTCAAGTTGGACCACGAAACTGCGATTTCGACATACGCTTCCATGATGCGCCACCTCTCGAATCCTCCAAGGATGTGATCTTTGACCGGCCATGCTTCGGCTGCAAGCTTCGCGCATCTGATTAGGTCATTGGATGTGTACTCTCTGAAGTGCAGGTCCTTCAATGTATCGTTCGGGATGAATGCCCGATTCGGGCTTAAGCGTTCGCCAATATATGAGCAAAAAGCACCGAAAAGCGAGGCCACCTATTCCTCTTCAGGCATGAGGTCGAGCAACTTGGCGAGAGCTACAGTGTAATCCTCTAGTTTCACGTCAATCATGGATGGGTCAACGGGCACTTTGTCCTGTATCGCACACATCATGTGTATCAGACACTTAGGGCAGAACATGAGAAGTCTCTGCGCCCCAACTCTCTTCGCTTCGACCACACGGTCCACCTGGATTCTTTTCGCGTTCGCGTTGCAGTTGGACCACGCACTCACACCGCAGCATACGGCTTTGTCTCTCGTGTTCTCCATCTCGACGAACTTCGCTCCAGAGAAAGCCTTGGCGAGTTCCCTCGGCGAGTCATAGACACCAGAATGCCTTCCGAGCCTGCATGAGTCGTGATAGCTGAATGTGAACGAGGGCTTCCTGACCGCATCCAGCTTCAGGGCTCCTGAATCCGCGAGCTGCTTGACGTAGTCCGCCATATGAACAAGTTCGAACTCCAGGTCGCCTGACAAGTCCTGGTAGTCGCTCTTGAAGGTCCTGTAGCATTCAGGACATGTGAAGACCACCTTCTTTGCTCCCGACTTTCGGATGAGCGCGATGTTTTGCTCCATGAGTCTCTCAAAGTTTGCCTCGTCACCGGTCCAGTTCAGGTCATGACCGCAACATTTCTCTTCGTTGCTCACCACAGGGACTACTCCAGCTTTGTTCATTATTCTGACTGCGCTCTCGCAGATCCTCTGCAGTCCGAGGTCCTTTCTATCATAGAAGATCGCGTCGTAGTGCGGCAGGCAACCTACGAAGTAGAACACATCGCCTTTCTCTGCTACCTTCAGATCCCTACCAACCCAAGCGAGCCTATTCTGCTTCTGATCTCCCCTTGCCATCATCCTCTGGACGGAGTGGATCAGCCCTCCTTGGGAGCAGAGAGGCGCGGCGCCGAAACGTATCGCCTCCTCTCGCATTCCTCGGATGAATCCGGAATAGTCCACCTTGTACGGGCACATCGAGTTGCACTGTTCACATGTAGTGCATGTCCAGATGTCCTTGTCCTTGGCTATGTTGTCGACTATCCCCTCCATGGCCCTCATGACTACGGTCCTGGGCGCAAAGTTGGTATCGAGCGTCGCAATTGGGCAGACGGTCGTGCACTTCCCGCATTCGACACAATCGAAAGCGCCAGTGTCCTCGATCAGCTGCTTCACCATTGTTACGGTCTGCTCCTTGGTCCTGGTCTTCTTGACCTTCGTCTCCTTCAGAAGGGGCGACGGTCCCAGAGCCCTCACTTCCTCGACGAACTCCTTGACGGCCTTGGCGAACCTCACCCTCTCAGAGGCGTTTATCCACTCAGTCCTGAGCCTTCTAGAATCCAGTCCCATGATGTCGAAGAGTTTCTTCAGTGCGTCGATCCGTTCCTGCGCCCTCTTGTTCCCGGATACGTAGTGGCAGTTGTCCATCAGGCATCCTATCACCATGACCCCGTCAATGCCGTGTTCGAATGCGTCCATTATCGCTGCGGGCTCGACGCTTCCGCTGCACATGACCCTGACAACGGTCACATTCGGAGGATATTCGATCTTGTTGACACCGGCCAAGCTGGCCGATGGATAACCGCACCAGGTGCAAGCGAACGCGATGATCCTAGGCTCGAACTTCTCACTCATTGACATCCGCCTCCTCCGCGATAGCGCGAATCATCGCCTCGACCTGCTCAGGTCTGAAGTTGTTGACAGTGATTGCCTTGTTGCAGCAAGCGACGGCGCATGCCCCGCAGCCCTCGCACCTGATCTCATCGATCTTTGAAACGAGGATGCCACGTTTTGCGTCTTCGGTGACCTGGATGGCCTCGTACTCACAGGCCTTCTCGCACCTTCCACAGCCTCTGCATCTCTCCTCATCCACGAATGCAACGATTCTCGGGAACTTCGTCTTGCCCCTCTTCATGAGATCGATTGCGTTCGCGGCAGCCGCCTTCGCGTCTTCGATCGAATACCTAATCCCCTTCGGACCCTGCGCTGTCCCAGCGACATAGATCCCCCTTCTGAACTCCGACGGGAACATCGGGTTTATGTCCTTCAAGAATCTGTCGATGTCCGTCTGGATGTGCAGCATCTTGGCGAGCTTGTCGCTGCCATCCGCAGGTTCCTGGCCGACGGACAGCACCACGAGGTCGGAATCGATATTCAGAAGGGTGTCTGAATCGGTGTCAGCAGCCCTGACGAACAGCTTGTTCATGTCCTCAACCACCTCAGACACTCGTCCTCTGACGAAGTTGATGCCCTCCTCCTTGGCAGCCTGATAGAACTCCTCGAAGCCTCTGTACGGTCCTCTGAGATCGATATAGTGGATGTACACATTCGCATCCGGGTTCAGCTTCTTGATCTCCCTTGCTTGGCCTATGGCATATGTGCAGCAGACAAGTGAGCAGTGGAGATTGCCCTTGGTCTTGTCTCTGGATCCCACACACTGGATGAAGTTGACGGTCTTGGGGACTTTACCGTCGGATGGCCTTACCAGTCCCTCACCTTTCTCGCGCTGTGCCACGAGGATCTGCTCCAGTTCCACTGTCGTGATGACGTTCGGGTTCCCGTAGCGCAGCTCGGGTATGCGTTTCGGGTCGAAGATATTTGAACCAGTCGCGACGATTACCGTCCCGACATCGATCTCCTTCAGTCCTGACGGAGTCTTGATCTTCACATGCCTGTTTCCGAATCCTCCGCTCATCTCTTCGATTTCAGAGTTGAGCATGACCTCTATGTTCCGGGTCTGGAGCACATCCTCGATCTTCGGCGTGAACACACATTCCTTGCAGTACTGGATGCAGCAGATCCCGCAGTTGTGTGTCGGGAAGGTCATGCTCAGCTTGTAGGTCCTGCCTCCAAGCTCTCCGGTCCTCTCAACCAGATGGACCTTGTACCCTGCGCTGGCGATGTCAAGCGCAGCCTGCATGCCGGTCACCCCACCGCCGATGACAATGGCGGAGTCCCTGATAGGTATCTCGATGTCCTCGAGAGGAACAAGCTTCTCTACCCTTGCAACGGCTCCCTTGACAAGGCTCTTTGCCTTGTTGGTGGCAGCCTTTTTGTCGTGATGCACCCAGGCACAGAGCTCGCGTATGTTGACCTGTTCGAACAGGTACTTGTTCATGCCCATGTCCTCAAGGGACCTGCTCACTATGACTCCCAGAATGTTGGGGGAACATGCACCAACTGCCGCACGCTCGAAGTTCACTTTCTTGAACTGGTCCTGGAGGAACTTCTGCCCCTCCCGCGAGCAGAGAGCCTCGTGAACGCTGACTGAGACCACTCGAGGGTCCTTCCCAATCCCATCCGCGATCGCCTGGAGGTCCACGTGCCTTCCAATCTCGTTCCTGCACGAGCACAGGAAGACGGCGATCCCCTTTCGTTCCACAACCTTTTCCTCTGAGCGTTCAGCCATTGTGATCGGTCCCCGTTGATTGATATCGGCGTACCCTAGCAGATCATGATGTTGTCTTCGTAGTTGTCGGGTCAGTCATTCGTTAGGGAATGCACTAGCGACCGGTCATCAGATTCTTGTCGTATGCTTCGATTCCCCTGAAGTGCTCCCTTCCGGGCGACGCGAGAAATGGGCCAACAGACTCGTTCACCTCTTGCGAGCATAAACGTCCTCGTCTCCCCCGATGCACTGAGGGATATTGCTGTCACAATATAACACGATTATGATACATGGGTGTGTGGTCGCTGGCGCTAGAGTGCATCGAGTTTCCGAGTGGAAACCCCTGAGGTGAACATGCTGAGAGACCGCCATCTAGTATCGTGTTGACTAAGTCGATGCGCACCATGCTATGGGTAGTGCTAAGACGGCTCGACTGGTCTAAAGGTAATGGCGAACGCTTAATGTACGAAAATGTACGTTTACTTGACTGATGTTCCCAGAGCGCGTCTCTTCTCTGAAAGTGTCCGGGATTCGGAAGCTGTTCGAAGCAGCACCGCCCGGTTCAATCAACCTGGGCCTTGGAGAGCCGGACATACAACCTCCAAATGAGATGATCAAGGCATTCTGCGACGCGCTCCATAAAGGATACAACAAGTATGGTCCAAGCGCGGGCATCAAAGAGCTCAGGGAGGCGATTGCAGCTTATCTGAGGCAGTATCGGCGGGACGTATCCTATGAGAACATCATCGTGACTGCGGGAGCTACCGAGGGCATGAGGATTGCGTGCGAGACCATCCTCGGCGACGGTGACGAAGCCCTGGTGCCAAACCCAGGGTTCATCATCTACGGTCCGGATGTCCGTCTCGCTGGGGCTAAGCCGGTCGAGTACTCACTCCTACAGCGGAACGGGTATCTGCCGGACATAGAAGAGATCAAGTCGCTGATCACGCCGCGCACGAAGGCGATCATCGTCAACAGCCCGTCCAACCCGCTGGGGACGGTCTTTCCGAAAGAGACAGTGAAGGCGCTTAGCGAGTTGGCAAAGGACAACAAGTTGTACATCCTCTCAGACGAGGTCTACGACAACTACGTCTACGAAGGCGAGCATCTATCGTTTGCTCGTTTCCACAACGATACAATAATCGTTCAATCATTCTCCAAGTCCTTAGCAGCAACAGGATGGAGGATCGGATATGTCGCCACCTCCAAGGAGATCGTGCAGCAGCTCTCCAAGGTCCAGTACTACACACTCGCGTGTCCCCCGACGGCCACGCAGTACGGTGTCCTCGAGGGTCTGAAGATCCTCGACAGGTTCCAGGAGACCGTGCTCCAAGAGTTCAGGATGAGGCGGGAGATCGCCATGGAGAAGTTATCGGAGATCCCGAGTTTCACGACCGCGCCCGTGAACGGCGCGTTCTATGTCTTCCCCAGGTTCTCCCAGAAGATCAGCTCGGAGAAGTTCGCGTTGAAGATACTCGATAGGGGCGTCATATGCGCCCCGGGTTCGTCTTTTGGCTCCCACGGCGAGGGACACATGCGGTTCTCCTACGCGAATTCTCGAGACAACATCGCAAAAGGACTGGAAGTCGTGAAGGATGTCGCAGCCCAGCTGTGATTCGTCCTGACCAGCAGATTCATATTGCGTGCTATATGATAAGGGACTATGCCCGATGAGGGCTCTCGGGGAGCTTCCGGAAACCACAAGCTCATGAGCCCGAAGGCCGCGATTTCTGTTGTAAACAGCGTGGTCGGAGCGATACTGAGCACGGCCGCTCTGGTGTTCATTGCGAAGAACATGGGGCCGTCGGTCCTGGGCGTACTCGGATACGCGATGGCCACCGTCGGCATCCTGAGCTTCCTCTCAGACTTCGGAGTGGGCTCGGTCCACAAAAACCACATCAGGAGCGGGGAGGACCCTGCGAAGTGCGTCGGGGCTTATGCTGCCATCAAGCTGATCCTAGTCGCGATCTTCGCCGCAGTGGCGTTTGCTCTGATCGTGCTCTGGCGGAACGGCATGCTCGGGGGAGCTATGCCAGAGAGCTACTTCTTGATCGACTCTCTGCAAGTATTCCTCGTCTACTACGTATTGCTGGGGATAAGCCAGATCGCAACTCACACCTTCGACGCGCAGGGGGCCGCGGCAAAGGCCCAGATCCCGACTCTGCTCGAGCTGGTCGTCAGGGTCTCGTTCATCATCTATGTGGCGACCTCATCCTTCGGGGACTCCCCAGAGGGCCCGGCGCTGCTCGCGGCGTCGTATGCAGCCGGCATCATAGCCGCAACTCTTCTGGTGGCCATCCTCATGAGCCAGGTCAAGATATCAAGACCTGACCGCGGAATCCTGATGAAGTACATCAATTCCCTGACTCCAGTCTTTGTCGTGTCCATGATTATCATTCTCGACCTGTATCTCGACAAGGCCCTAGTGGGTTACTTCTGGGGCGAGACCGAGGTCGGTCTCTACTTTGGAGTTCAGAGAATGGCCATCTTCGTGGGCGTGTTCTCCCTTTCGGTCGCGACGCTCATCCTTCCGTCCGTTACAACATACTTCACGAGGAAGGACATCGCTGCGAGCTGGGATGTTGTGAACCAGGCTGAGAGGTATGTATCGCTGGTCGTCGTGCCAACTGCCGCCTTCTACCTCACATTCGGCTCTGACATCCTCACTGTCTTCCTGACACCCGAGTTCGCCAACAGCGTGAGCACGATGGACGTGCTTGTGATAGGAAGCGCCATCGTCGCCCTGGCGCTCCCCCTGAGGTCTGCCATAGCTGGTGTTGGAAGGCACAGGACTTTGTTCTATGTGGGTCTCGGAGGGATACTGCTCCAGCTCGGGACGATGCTTGTTCTTGTGCCCGATCAACTGCTTGGGATCAAGATGCTGGGCCTCAAGGGTTTTGGTGCCGCCTCTGCACTCCTCGTATCGTCCATATACTACTTCTTCATCCTCAGATACATGGCGTGGAGGACTGCCAAGATTGTCCCCAACTCACGTTCGTTCAGACACGTTGTAAGCGCGATCTTCATGGTCGGCGTAATCTACTCCATCGATTGGCTCCTCATTCCAACGGTCGATTGGCTGGCACTGATCACACTGGCAATCATAGGAGCCGTGACCTACGGAATCGCTGCATACATGATCGGAGAGCTGGAGTCTTCCGATTACAGATACTTCAGGTCCCTGTTGAATCCCCAGGACACATTCCAGTACGTCGTGAACGAGCTGCTCGGTAAGCGCGGCCATTGAGTTGGCTCGATTTGGTTATAAGCCCAAAGGCGGATTACAGAGTTATCATGACAGGCGACCTTCTGATACTCCACGCTTCAGAGCTTGTCACGCTGAAGGGGCCCAGGCGAGCGCGCGCCAAGGCGGAGATGTCCGACCTCGCAATCATCAGGGACGGCGCTGTGGTCATCTCGGGCGGGGTGATCCTGGACGTTGGGAGGACGGAATCGATCCGGAAGGAACACGAAGCTACGGGCATCGAGACGGTCGACGCCTCAGGCAAGGTCGTCATGCCTGGTTTTGTTGACCCGCACACACATCTCGTCTATGCAGGTTCGAGGGAGTTCGAGATCGAGTTGAAGGCCAAGGGAAAGAGCTACCTCGATATACTTCAGGAGGGAGGGGGCATACTGAGGACTGTGAAGGACACGCGAGCCGCCTCGCCAGAGGATCTCTTCCACGAATCCTCGCGCCGGCTGGAATCCATGATCTCTCACGGGTCCACCACGGTCGAGGCAAAGTCCGGATACGGCTTGGACAAGCAGGTCGAGCTGAGGATGCTTGAGACTATCAGGAAGCTGGGGAACGATTATCCTGTGACCCTGATCCCGACCTATCTAGGCGCTCACGCGGTTCCTCCCGAGCTCAAAGAAAACCCCGATCAGTATGTCGATTTCATGGTGAGCGAGGTCATCCCTGAGGTGGCCAAGCACAGGTTGGCCGAGTTCTGCGATGTGTTCTGCGAGAAGGGAGTCTTCGACGTCGAACAATCTAGAAAGGTGCTCATGGCCGCGAAGACGTTTGGAATGAAGCTCAAGGTCCACGCAGACGAGATTCATTCATCCGGAGGGGCCGAGCTCGCAGCTGAGGTGGGGGCGCTGTCGGCAGACCATCTTGCGAAGCCGACGGATGACGGGATAATGGCGATGGCCAGGAAGGACGTGGTCGGCGTCCTGCTTCCCGGAACCCCGTACTCATCGATGTCCAGAGAGTATGCCGATGGACGTCGGCTGATAGACCTAGGGGTCCCGGTCGCCCTCGGGAGCGACCTTAACCCGAACTGCTGGAACGTTTCCATGCAGTTCACGATAAGCCTCGCATGCCACAAGATGCGTATGACCCCGGCCGAGGCGATAACCGCAGGGACTATGAATGCAGCAGCCGCCCTCGGCCTGGAGAAGAAGATCGGCTCGATCGAACGCGGGAAGCACGCTGACTTGATCGTCCTGGACGTGCCCTCACACGGGCACCTGCCCTATCAGTTCGGAACGAACCTCTGCTCCCTCGTCCTCAAGGACGGCAAGACGGTCTGGGAGAAGCAGCCCTTCTGAACCTTTGGCAGAACGATACCCTGCGCGTCAGCGCCTATGCCAGCCCGCGTCTGGCGGATTCTTGTGACCTTCTGGCGGACCGAACCTCGGCCTTCATCTGGGTTACATATATATGCGCGGATTCGCATGGTCGCGCGAGCGTTTGACGGCCTTCAACAAGGCCTGGACTACGGGCATCGTGGCGCGTGATTGTTATGGTCTCGGTTTGCATGTTGACGGAGCTCGAGAGGTACCGGGCCATCATCCCGTTCAAGAACCCTGGCGGCATGGGGACCAATGTGCCGATGGTCGCGCGAGAGCTGGAGAAGGTGGGCGTTCGCGTGCTGCTCAACCAGCCGAAGGGCGAGTACGATGTCCTGCATGTCCACAGCCCTTTGCCTGATTCGTTTCTGTGGGCTTTGCGGCGTAGGAAGGAGGGCAAGCCTCTTGTCGTCCATGGGCGGCATCTCCCAGAACTCGTTAAGGGCGGCTTCAAGGGTGGTTCGTGGATCTATCCGTTCGTTCGCTCCTACTCGGTGAAGTTCTACAACCTTGGCGACGTCGTGGTTGGGGCGACGCCATACGTCGCGAAGTCCCTGGCTAGGGACGGAGTGCGGGGTCCGTTCAGGGTCATCCCCAACGGGGTCAGCAAGGAAGTGTTCAAGAGGAACGAAACGCTCCGCATTAAGTTCAGGGAACGCTGGGGCCTCTCAGAATCCGACAAGCTGGTGCTCAGCGTCGGCCTCCGCATCCCGAGGAAAGGCGTCGACACCTTCGTGAACATGTCCTCCAAGTTCAAGGACAGGAAGGATGTGAAGTTCGTCTGGGTGGGGGCCTCCGAGGCTCTGCTCAAGGACGCACTTGACCGGACGTCACCGGGCAATGTGATGTTCCCGGGCCATGTGCCGTTCGAGGAGATAGTGGGTGTGTACTCTGCCGCGGACGTATTCGTGTTCCCGACGAGAGCAGAGAGCTATGGAAACGTCATGCTCGAGGCTGCGAGCTGCGGTTGCCCGCTGCTCATCAGGGATATACCGGTCTACGAGGAATGGGTCCGTGACGGCCAGCACTGCCTGAAGGCTAAGGACGACGAGGATTTCTCCAAGAAGCTCGGTGCCATCATCGACGATGCCGGTCTCCGCAGGAGGCTGGTCGATGGGGCTGGTCAGCTGGCCAGTGAGCACGACATCAGGAAGACGGCATTGATGCTGAAGGAGCTCTACGAGTCGCTGTCGGCGGGAGGTGGAGCTGCACGTTCGACCTGATGACGGTGGGAAGAGACATCATCGACCTGTTCTCCGACCTGGGCGATGCCGGAATGCTACTTGCCATGATAGTGATCATCTGGATCGATGGCACCGCGTTCCCCACATTGCCCGAGGTCTGGATGGTGTTCATCTTCGGCGCGCACCCCGATTCCTTCATGTGGGGGTTCAGTCTCGTCCTGGTCGCGACCGTTGCCAGCCTCGCCGGCAACTTCACGCTGTACTCGCTCGTGAAGGTGGCGAGACTTCCCGGTTGGATCCAGAAGGGCATGAGGAAGTACACGGACTTCCTGATACTGAAGGACGAGAGGCTGTTGATTCTAAACAGATTCGCCCCGCTCGTCCCTTACACGGGAGCGTTCATAGCGGTGTGCAACTGGAACGTGAAGAAGTCCGCCATCTATCTCTTCGTGAGCGCATTGGCGAAGTTCTCGGCCTACACTATCATCTTCTGGCTGAGCTACGGCAACCTCAAGGACGAGGTCGCCCCCTGGGTATCCCTCGGGATAGTGGTGACCGTGATCACGGCCAGCCTAATAGCATCGGTCATCTACAAGAGGCGAGGCAAGACAAGGGGTGAGCCAGCACGATCTCCGTAGTGGTCCCGACCTACAATGAGAAGGACAATCTCGATGACCTCGTCCGGAGGATCACCGATGCCTGCTCAGGCGCTGGCATCGACCCCGAGATCGTCATCGTTGATGACAACAGCCCAGATGGGACTGGGAACCGCGCTGAGGAATTGGCTAAGACCCACAGAATGAAGGTCATCCACAGGACTGGGAAGATGGGCCTTTCCTCCGCAGTCATAGAAGGGTTCAGGGTCTCGTCTGGTTCCATCTTCGTCGTAATGGACGCTGACCTGAGCCATCCGCCGGAGAAGATACCGGATATGGTCAAGATGATACAGTCTGGAGAGGCGGAGGTCGTGGTGGGCAGCCGGTACGTCGAAGGTGGCAGTGTCGAGAACTGGCCATTCTATCGGAAGGCCATCTCCAAAGGCGCCACGTTTATTGCCAGAGGACTCACCAAGGTAAAGGACCCGATGTCCGGCTTCTTCGCTTTGAAAAAGGAGGTCCTAGGCGGCGTGGAGCTAAACCCTGTGGGCTACAAGATCGGTCTCGAGATACTGGTCAAGGGCAAGTACTCCAAGGTCGTCGAGGTGCCGATACGCTTCGCGGACAGGAAAGCGGGGAGTAGCAAGCTCGGAGGCCAGGAGATGCTGAGGTACGTCGACCATGTCTCGATGCTCTACGAGCATCGCAGGTTCTGGCTCGGGAAGTATCTCAAGTTCGCCTTCATCGGCGGCATAGGCGCCATCATAAACCTGGCGGTATTCTGGACGGCCCATGAGATATTCTTCTTAGTCCCGTTCTGGGCCATCGCGATAGCATTCGTCGTCGCGGACACCAACAACTACATCTGGAACAGGCTCTGGACCTTCAAATCGAAGAGTCAGATCAAGTTCCAGTATCCTCAGTTCCTCATCGTGAGCTTCATCGGCCTTGCCCTCAACGAGCTGCTCTTCGATGTGATCGTATACGACCTCTTCCCGGAACTGAACATCACCACGGACAAGGCCAGCGCACTTCTGGTGGTCGTGCAGGCGCTCTGCATCTTCGTTGTCAGCATATTCAATTTCCTGGCGAATTCGGCGTGGACCTTCAGGCACGACATAAGGCGCAGCAAGAAGCTACAGTAGCTTCAGATGCTCCAGCCCTCGGTCGGGAGATTGAAGGCTTCGATAATGTCGTCCCTCACGAAGACCATCGGCGCATCCACATTCTCGAAGGCCCCGAATGCGGATTCAGACCACACACCCATGAAGTCAGATGAGACCTTGCTGTACCCGAGGCCCTCCAGGAAGATGGCAACGTGAAACAAATCGTTCTCGACGAACCGGTAACTGAACAAGAAGACTGCCGGACGGTATTCAAAGACGGCAGCGTAGATATCATCGCCGGTCAGCTCGGGGTACACACGGGTGCCCACGTTGACCATGCTCGGAGGTGTGAGTCTCTTGGCGTAAGAGGTGATGAGCGGGTCTCCACTGATGATCCAATCGTTGGGTGTGGTCCACGCTGCTATCTTCTCTCCGTAGGCCAGTTGACCCGGCTTCTCTTGTGCTGCGAGTCCGTACGATGCCAACCCCGCGGACACGAGGATCCCAACCAGCAGAACGGCCATAACGGCCTTGGATTCATATGTCCTCTTTTTCCTATCAATCATCTCAATCTTCTCTATGAACAGCCCCTTTTTAGTTTCATATCCATGCGCTATGAACATTCCGGAGAGTATGGCCAACCCGGGGCTCATCAACACCATGTGATGAAGGAATACCAGAGGCTGCAGGACGAAGTCTGCGAGTAGCACCACGGTCAGGATGAGCAGGAACCTCGCCTCCTTCGAATGCGACCATACTCTGCGGGCGTACACGAGGGGGAGCGCGTACGCGAGGTTCAATCCGAAGAAGACGGGTATCGAGAGCTTCATTGCGAGGTCGAATTCCCGGTGCCCCTGGTCGAACAGCATACCGTTCAACATGTCAGAGGGGCCTAGGGCCAGAATCAAGACGGCCAGTGGCACCGCCGCTGCCCCTAGTAGAATGACAAGGTCGATGATCGTCCTTGTGGCTTTCTTGTTCTCCTTGTCGCCCTGCCAGAACTGAAGTAGCATGAACAGGAGCATCCCCAGGAGGGCGACTCCACCGAACAGCTTCGAGGCTGTCGACAGTCCCACGAGCAGCCCGGCCAAGATGAGCGCGGCCCTGGAACCTTTCCTCAGATAATGCAGGAACAGCGGCAGCGAGATCGCGAGGAAGGAGGTTGAGATGCCATCGAGCGAGAAGAGCCTCGACTCACGGAGCAGGGCGAAATCGATCGCTAGCAGAACGCCAGTCACCAGCATCGCAACATTGCCATGCTGCTTCTTTGATGCGAGCATGCAGGCAGCGATGGCCACAAGACTCAGGGCGGCGGTCAGGGCCCGCAGGACAACGACATCGCCGTCGAACACGGAGCCGATCAGGAACACCAGGGGTGCCTGGTCGCACGGAAGCTCTGTGTAGAGCCCGTACCCTTGGCTGACCATCCTGGCCCTCTCCAGCATTATGCCTTCGTCGACACCGTTGTTCGAGAAGCTCCAGTTGATGTTGTAGAACCTAAGGAATGCTGCAGCCGCCAGAATCAGCACCACCGCAATGAGAACCTTCCTCTTGTCGGTGGTCAGGTTCTCCAGCAGCTTCATGGGTCCCGCTTCCCTAGTCGGGAACAGCGACGGGGCTTATTGATTCTGCCGGAAGGTCATAGGAATTCCTGGAACTCCTTGACCAATTCGGGGTGCTTCGTCTGGATGGCCTTGAGTATTGCGAATGTGGACATCTTCTCCACACCCACCTGGTTGAGGGTCATGATGATCTTGTTGAATGCATCGTCCGTCAGCGTCACGAGCTTCTCCTTGGCCATCCAGTTCCTGTACAGGTTGTTCTCCAGGAGGTCTCTCCAGCCCTTCTCATAGCGCTGGAGCGACTGGGCGCTGAAGTTCTTCTCCGTGGTGGCCTTGGCCAAAACCTCTCCCGCGACCTTGCCAGCCTTGCAGCTGTTAGAGATTCCTCCACCGGTGATGGGGTCTATCTGCCTGGCAGCGTCCCCTACCAGTAGCACGCCGTCCCCGACGGTCTTGTCGATGGGGGCACATATGGACACTGCCCCGCTCACTAGTTCAAGAGGTTTGCCCTTCTTCAGCCTGGGGTCCGCCAGTACGAACCTGTCCAGGTGTTTCTTGACGTCCGCCGGGTCCTTGAGCTTCGTCAGTTGCATGCCTATGCCGACATTCGCCGTGTCCTCGTTCTTTGGGAATATCCAGATGTACCCGCCTGGGGCTTTGCTGCCGAGAACGAACTCGCAGTAGTCAGGATCGTAGTTGATGTTGGTGAGCCTGTACTGGAAACAGGTCGTGATGTCCCTCGGCGCGAGGTTGGTGTTTATGCCTGCCCATCTTCCGACCTGGGACTCGTATCCGTCAGCACCGACCACGCATCCGCATTTGATGTCCTTCGTCTCACCGAAGGATTTGATCTTGACGCCGGTGACCTTGTTGCCGGACTTGAGAAGCTTGATGGCAGAGGTCTTCAGCACCAAATCGGCGCCGGCCTTCGCGGCGTCGTGGGCCAAGAGCTTGTCGAAGAAGACGCGGTCGAGCACGATCCCAACCTCGTTCCCGGCCATCTTCTCGGAAAGGTAGAACGACGTTCCGTTCGGGGCCACGATATTCGCGCCCTTGACTTCCCTGGCCACGCTCTTGGAATCCAGTTTGACCCCTACCGAGTCAAGCCAGGGGCGGGATATGCCCTCTCCGCATCTCACAGGAGAACCGATCTCCTGTCTCTTCTCTATCATGAGAACGCGGGCGCCGCCCTTGGCCGCCCACTTGGCGGTCATCGAGCCGGCTGGTCCCGCCCCGACCACAACGACATCGTAGTCTGGCATCTACTTCTCCCCCGCGATCTTGATGGCGCCCACAGGGCAGACCTTGATGCAGCGCATGCACATCGTGCAGTCGTCGTTGAACTCCAGCACGACCTCGTTCAGGTATATGGCATTCACGGGGCACGAGCCCACGCACGCACCGCAGTGCATGCATCTGGGTATGTCCACATCGAACTCGTCCAATTCCTTGTCCATGATTATCAACTCATGTGTACTCTTCGCCGTGCTTCTTTCTCCACTCGGCCAGCGGCACCGAGAACTTCTTCTCGACCTCGGTCCTGTAGACCGGGCCGGAGTTGTATGCGCAGAACGGGATGATCTTCCCATCCGGCGTTGTGTAGTGTATCATGCACCTTTTGACCCGCTCGATATCGTAGTTGTACGAGTCCATGAAGTGCATCGCGCCGACGTACATCATCTTCCAGCTGAACCTGGCTAGCTCGCTCTTGGTATCCTCGGAGATGATCCCTTTCAGGGACCTCAGGAAGTCCATCTTGCTCATGCCCTCGGGGAGCTCGTTCTCCCTGACGTACTTCTTCAGCAGGTTGTACGCCTTCACCTTGGACAGCAGCTTGACCTTCTTCCCCTCGGTCTTCTTGGCAAGCTCGTAGACCTCGGTGAACAGGTTCTCGACATCCACGAACCTCGTCACGGGTACCACGTGGTCCGCATCCTTGACGAACATGTAGGTGGCCATGCCGCAGTGGACGTGCGTGGTCAGCGTGACCTTCGGGTCACAGTACAGAGCCGCCCATAGCTCCGAGACGGAGGCAACGGTCGGGACGGGGTACCAGTCGGTCGTCTTGATCATCCCTTTCGACTGCTTCTCTATGTCCTTCGCGAGGTCGGGGATCGTGTACCTACCCTTCTCCAACTCCTCGTTGCTGATCCTGCCGGTGAACGCCACGGGTTGGAAGTTCACACCCCTGACGACGTCCATGTTCTCAAGGGCGTAGTGCAGTATCGGCCAGACCTGGTCGTCGTTCAACCCCTTCACGATGGTCGGGACGAAGACGATCGACGGATGCCTCTTGACCTTCCTGCAGTTCTCGATGACCTTCTTCTTCGTGTCGAGCAGGTCCGCGCCCCTGGCGCGCTTGTAGATCTCCGGTCTGAGGCCGTCGAACTGCAAGTAGACCGTGTTCAGGCCAGCATCGCTCGCCTTCTGGAAGAAATCCACATCCTTGGCGAACAGGATGCCGTTCGTGGCCACCTGGACTTGTGCGAACCCCAGGTCATGGGCCGCCTTGATGATGTCGATGAACCTCGGATGGATGGTCGGCTCGCCCCCGGAGAACTGCACGGCAGGCGTTGGGACAGGCCTCTGGGCCCTGAGGACCTTCAGCATGCCGACGACCGTGTCGTAGTCCGGTTCGAACACATATCCTGCCTGGTTCGCGTTCGCAAAGCAGATCGGGCACTTCAGGTTGCATCTGTTGGTGAGGTCGACATTCGCGAGTCCAGTGTGAGAGAGATGGAGGTTGCACAGGCCGCAGTCGAAGGGGCATTGCCTCGCATTCGGTATCAGGGGCTCGCGGACACCTACACCATCCTTGGCCCACTTCTCGGCCCTCAGATACATGTCCACATCGGACCATACTATGTCCCTGAAGTTGCCGTGTTTGGGGCAGTTCTTCTCCATAACCACCTTGCCCTTGTCCTCTCGTATGGTGGCGGGTATGATCATCAAACATTCCGGACACAGGCTCTCCGTCTTCTTCGGAAGCCCCAGCGGAATAGCGGATTCCCTGGTCAGCATTCTATCGCGTCCTTGGTATACGAATCCGTGCGAATCATTTAAACCTTGTGTAGCTCATACAGCTACATATGGACATGAAGAAGGCCGTAGAGATGCTCGGGGGCGACTATGAGAGGCTGGCGCAGGACTATGCTCAGGTATCCAGTGTGTTGGTTGGGATGGGGCTCTCCGACTACGAGTCGCGCGCCTACATCGCGCTCGTCGCCTTGGGACCAGCATCTGCTAATCCTGTAGCTGACATCGCGAACATACCGAGGACATCTGCATACAAGGCGTTGAGAGCTCTGGAGAAGAAGGGGTTCGCGATTGAGAAACCCGGACGGCCAAGGTCCTTCGCCCCAGAGGACCCTTCCGTGCTCTCGAAGCAACTCGTCTCGCGGGTGGAAGAGGCCTTCGCCAAGTTGTCCAAGCTCAAAGACCTGCTCTCGCAGAAGGGAGTCCCACAGCTCATCTACACCATCATGGGGAAGGAACGCGTCGTGGACAAGATCGGCGAGATGCTCGACAGGTCAGAACACACATTCGTGATGTCCTCTCCGACCCTTTCGGAGATAAGGAGAAGGCTGGGCAAGCGCTTCTCGAATGCGGCTGCCAGGGGAGTGTCGGTCTCGATCATGACGAGCCCGTTCGTGAAGGCGCCAAAGGGCGTTGCCGTGGTAAGAAGAAAGGCGCTGATAGCAACCGATGTGATCAGCGACGGAAAGACGGCGCTAATTGCCGCGCCCGACCTCTCGGCCTGCGGATACACGGACAACGAGGCACTGTCCAAGCATCTCGAGGATTTCCTGAACATAATGTCCGAGAGGCGTGACTAGGCTCTAGATTATCAGCACGAAAATGAGGACGTTGGTCACAATCATCGTGACGATCGTCGCCGGTATGGCTACCTTGCAGTACTGCGCCCAGGTGAACTTGATGCCGTGCTTCTCGGCGACGGCCAGCCCGACCACGTTCGCTGAGGCCCCGATGGGCGTGGCGTTTCCTCCCACATCGCACCCCAACGCCAGCGTATACGCAAGCGAATTGAGCGGTATGCCTGTGTCCGCGGAGATTGTCTGTATCACTGGGATCATGGCCGCAGAGAGCGCGACGTTGTCCAGCAGGGCCGAGAGCAGGGCCGAAATCCATAGGACGACTAGGATCACGAGAACGACGCTGTCCCCGGTGAAACCCACGAGAGAGTGCGCGAAGCTAGAGAGCACACCGCTGCTATCTAGTCCCCCCACCATCACGAACAACCCGCCAAGGAAGACGATTGTGTGCCAATCGATCTTGTCTATCAGGTGGTCCATCTTCCTCCCGCCGAGGAACAGGACCAGCGTTGCCCCGAGAATCGCTGCGTAGGCCACGAACATGTCGATCGCGCTGTGCAGGGTCAGGAGAGTTACCGTGAAGATGAAGACTATGAGCGCAATCCTCATCAGCCTGAGGTCCTCGATTGCACTGAAGGGGTCCAAGTCCTTGTGCTCCTCCATTATGTCCTTGACGTCGTGGTGCTTTCTGTTGAGAAGCTTCTCGTAGATTAGCCCAAAGACAAGGATGTTGACTGCGAAGGCAATCATCGCGATCGGGCCCGTGTTACTGGCGAAGTCGGAGAAGGTGAGGTTGAGCGCGGTCCCGATTATCACGTTGGGAGGGTCGCCAACCATGGTCGCGCTGCCTCCTATGTTCGCCGAGCAGATCTCGGCGATGAGGAACGGTATCGGCGGCACCCGGAGGATGGTGCAGACCTCGATAGTGAGCGATGCCATGAACACCATCACGGTTATGCTGTCCATGAATGCTGCCAGGAACGCCGACAGCCCGCAGAATATGATGAAGACCTTCAGGGTCTGGAACTTGGTCGCCTGGAGCGCCAAGAGCCCAATCCATCTGAAGAAACCGCTTTCTTTTAGGGCAGCCACGAGCACGAACATGCCGAAGATGAGCCCGAGTGCCTCCCAATGGATGTATTGGATGACCTCTTTCTCGCTCAGGATTCCCAGGCCGACCATCGTGAGCGCCCCGAACAGGACCGCGACGGTCCTGTCGACAAGGTCGAAGACCATTGCGACATACACCGCCGCGAATATGAGTATGGCTAACGAGCCCTGCTCCACGAGTGCATCCCGAAGGGTCTAATGCCAATGCGGTCTAAGAACATTTCTACGTGCTCTGCTCGGCGCCGGCGGTTCTTTGAAGAATCTCGTTCGGCCAGATGTACGCTGCATGTAGCTGATACCATTTACCCTCTGGAGGCCGGTCGCGAAGCTGGTATGGCTATGAGTATCAGGACCGTCGGGCTGGGAAGCAGTCTTTCGAAGCTCAGAAGCATGAATAGGGACAGGGCGGGACAGGTCTCATTCGCTGTCATCGCGGTCGTTCTGCTGACCGCCTCTGCGATAACCGGAACATACATGGCAAAGAGCCAGCTGGATCGGGCCCAGGATGAGAGGCGACAGAAGCTTCTGGACGCCATGGAGGACGCCGCTGGGGATGTCATCCAGGAGCTGAGCTTGTGCGGTGCATCAAAGGCCCACGAGACAGTCTCCTCATGGACCAGGTTTCCGGTGAACGAGTCCGATATCTCGGACGCTTACTCGGACAAGGTGTCGATGTACATAGGCACGAGCTATCCGCGATCCGAGGGGAAGTTCGCGGTCGAGGTCTCCAACTGGACGGGGGGACTATTCTTCATCGAGCGAAAGACGCTGGACCTCGTCCCTCAGGAGGCCAACGGCACAGAGGAATTGGAAATCGACGGTATCAAGATGGACTACGAGAAGCTTCCATCGCCGTCCGCAGAAGTGATGGGCGAGACGACCGCGAACCCGTACTACGTGGCTCTTGGCAACTTCTCAATCAGGGTGTCGGTCAAGAACGTCGCGCTCGTCAAGCAATCGTCGTTCCAGAGACCGATTGTGTCCGCCCTCCCATTTCTGGAGTCCAAGCTTAGGGCGTTCGAGGGGGCATCCGATGGCGAGCTTTCCGACCTGGGTCGACTGCTCGGGTACATGCTGAGCACTCTCTGCGAACTGAGGGTGCTCGAGGGCTATGGCCAGCCGATGTACTCTGGCAGGGAGACCTCTCAAGTGCTCACGGAGGACGATGTGTACCGCGCGGTCGCCGTCGGGCTGCTCCTCGAGCAAGCTAGGGTCTTCAGGACTGTGGACCATGGATTCGCGGCCCAGGTCGCGGATGCCTGCGGAGGCGGGTATCCCGGCATCGACGCCTTCCTAAGTCCCAAGGAGCGAACGCTCGACGCAGCCGAACTCTTCCTGTGGTTCTTGGGAATCACCAAGCCTCAGATCGATTCTCGGATGATCATCGCCCAAGCGGTCTTCGGCTTGTCCGATGCGCTCGCGCTAAGGATCATGGACTACATGGGCTGGCTAGGTCAGCTGGACTTGGCTAAGGGCCTGTTGGACTCCATGCACAGCACGATCGATTCGTTCGTCTCGTTCCTAACGGGCGTCGACAAATCCTGGATCGCCGTCGTGTCATGGATAGGCAAGACGCTGAAGATGACTGGGGCCGACCCAAGGGCGTACTCGGAGTTGTTCTCCTCGCCCGAGGACTTCTCAGTACTCGTGCCGGAGAGGCAGTACTTCGTGGAGGACGCCTCTGGGAACCTGTATCCTGTCTGGGTCGGGAACATGTCGTGCCCTGTGAACGTCCCGCAGTACGACCTCCTTTCTTCAGCCAAATGGAAGGACTTCTATGCTTCCTACAAGGAATGCCAGGCGAGTTTCAGAACGCAGCTGGCGGACGGCATCACAAGACTGGCGTTCGACATCGCCGACCTCGCTCAGCTCGACATGAATGAGACCGTCGTCGACCCCACTGACGGCCGGGACATTTTCGAGTCGCTGGTTCACGGTTCGGGGGAGGTCGACCTTAGATTGGAGCGGACATCACTTGCCCAAAGAGGGAAGAATCTTCCTATGTTCTCGTCGAACTATCAGCTGGCCACGAGGTTCGGCCAGTTCGTGAATGCGAACGGCCTTTCGCTCGTGAACCGGACAGGCCTGCTCCAGGCGACCTATTCCGACCTGGCAACCTCCGTGGCCGCCTCCGCAAGGTACGCCTACATACCCGACCTTGTCGTTCCAGTCGAGCAGCAGATCGAGGACATTGTGAGGCACGACGTCGAGCTGGACGCGGGCTGGGGCGTGGGCGCGGCGACCGCCTCATTTCTGGATGGCATCTCTGCAAGGGACCTCGAACGGCTTGTGGCCCTTGTCAACATGTCCATCGTGAAGGCTGATGACGGCTTCATGGGTCCGTTGGTGGATTCGGTCGCAAACATGATAGCCTGGGGCACGGACACGCTCCCCGGCCTGGAGCAGCTGGTGGAGATGCAGCTCTCTGCATTTGCGCGGCAGGTTCTGGAACAGAAGGAGTTCTCCGCCCACAAACGGCATGTCCAGGTAGGGTTGGGCGGAACCTTCGAGTTCTGGGAGGGCGACAAGACCTCCGCCGCAGGAAATGCCCGGGTCATGAACGAGTCGTTGAACGTGTCCGTCCAGTCCGGGCTGCCGCCCATGCAAACGGTGCCTTTCGACGCATCCGCAGGATACGATTCTCTGGAAAACCTGTTCCCAACGGACAACATGCTGGTCCAGGTCAAGGGACCTTGGGACTTCGATTCAAGCATCGCCTCATATCCCAACCTCCATTTGACATCGGCCGACAATGAGACTCTGAAACCGTACTCGACCCAGTGGACTGTCTCCGTCCTAGGAGTCCTGAGCCTGGCGCTTTCGACGCACAACTCCGCTATGCAGTCGATCCTATCCGATGGAGGAACGGAATCGAGGAGGAGCATACGGATAGAAGTATGCGTCCCAGTTGTTGTGCATTCCGCATGGCCTCTCCAGGGTGTGGTCTACAATCCCACCAACACCGCGCTCGCTGACGGGCTGGCTGCAGCGAGGGTGTGCTACGATATCCTCTGGGACAAGCTCGGGCCGGTGCTTGGGTGGGTCAAGGACGGCATGGAGATGATCTACAAGTTCGTCTCCGATGCGTTCGATGTCCTTGCGCGTTTCGCAAATCGCATGATAAAGTACATCACAGAGGCCATGCAGACATTGATCGAGAACCTCCAGGAGTACATACAGAAAGTGGCGGACTCCGCGCTCGGAAAAGCCATCAGATGGTTCATCGACATCACTGGACGGGTCGAGTTCAGGTTCTCCATGTACGGCTTCCTGATAATCGTTCAAACGAACCTTCCGGACCTGATCTACCGGAACGGGAACGACATGCTGAGGATAATCGTCTGCACTGATAGGTTCGGTCCAGGCATCGCTTTCGGCGTGCGAATCGCGAGGCTCACGGACGGCAGCTATGACATACTCGCGAACGCCACACTGGTGCTGAAGAACGGTGTGGTCAACGTGCTCATCGACCCGCTCATGCACATAATGAGGCGCCTGGTGGAGGTGCATTGCACCGCCAAGACATGGGGCATGGACATCGTCATGCCGGAGGTCGAGCCGTACGATCTCGCAAGCGTGAGCACGTCCCAGATCCCTGGTGTAGGGACTTTCCTCTCCAACATACCTATTCCAATCCTTGGGCTCTCGGCATCCATCGAAGCTGGTATGGAACTCAAGTACTCGCCGCCATTCCCGACCGATGTCGTCGTCAACGAGTTCGAGTCGAACCCGCACGGGGACGATTCAGGAAAGGAATGGGTGGAGCTCTACAACCCTCTAGGGGTGCCCAAATGCGTCGACGGCTGGATGGTCTCCACGGTCCACGGCAGGAACAGCGCCATGAGGATATCGGGCACGATAGCTCCAAACGGGCTCCTGACCTTCGCGTTCCCCGAGACATCGGTGGACAACGGCGAACCTGGGGATCCGTTCAACAACGGTGACTCGATAGTCCTCACGGACCCAGCCGGGGTGCCCGTCGATTCAACGCCAATGCTGAGAGACGGGGGCAATGACGAGAAGACGAACCAGCGCAGTTGGGACGGCGGCCCCAAGTGGGTTTTCAGGCAAGGGAGCAAGGGCGGCTCCAACGGAGTGCCCGTCCTTCTGGCCAGCGAGGACTTCATCGTCAAGGCGTTGTTCGAGGCGTTCAAGGAGGCCTTTATACAGACACAGCTGCAGGAGGTCTCCGCCTCCCTGGACTTCGTCTTGCTGTTCGCGAAGCGCGTGCTGAACAACTTCATAGAGAACCTGCTCTCCCTGGTCAAGGAGATCATCCACGCGGTGATCTTCTATGTCAAAGTAGTACTGAGCGACGCCTCGGGGACGGCAGGGGTCGGGATGAGGCAGTCCTTTGTCGTCACGGGCGAGGCCATCGTCGATCTGCTCCGATGGCTCGTACATACGCTCGCCACCTTCATAGTGAACCTTGGCAGGCCGAGCAACCCGATCGTCTATCCGACCTTCCCGAAGAGCATCTTCTCTGAGCTGTACCTCTCCTTCGAGGTGCTGTTCACGGTGGGCATGCCAAAGATGGTCCGCGTCCTGGGCGCGGTTGGGGACTTGGGCCACGACTTCACGATGGCGGTGTCGATCTCCCCCAACATCCCAGCGCTGGGCAAGGTGATGGGAAGGAACTGGGGCAACTGGAGCGTCGAGTTCGGAGCTTACCTAGAAGGAGTGCCCGCAGGGTTCGCAATGGGGTTCCTCGTTGTCGAGGCTGGGAAGTACATCGATTTTTGGCTTTTCAAGGGGAGAGTGTATGGTCTCTGATGTCCCACAAAAAAAATAAATGTCCAAGATGTATCCGCTGACTGGTCATCCATGGACATATCACTGGCATCGATATTGGACAACATGCTCTCGGATGTCTGGTTCCAGCTCACGTTCCTCCTAGTGGTATCGCTGTTCGCGAGCTTGATCTTCGCACGGTTCGGCCAGCCCAAGGTTATCGGATACATCGTTGTGGGCGTGGTCATCGGACCGAGCGTTCTGGGCATAATAACGCCCGCTGCGGGCGAGGTCTCGGGCCTCCCCGAGGTCATTCAGATGCTCGCGCTGCTCGGGTCGATCATCCTGCTGTTCATGATAGGGCTCGAGTGCGACCTGAAGGAGGTGTACACGAAGCGCTCGATAGCGATCGCCGTCGGTGGTGTCCTCCTTCCGTGGTTGGGCGGATTCCTCGTCGCGGGCCTGTTCGGATACGACACGATTGATGCGGTCTTCATCGGCACGGCGCTCGTGGCCACAAGCGTGGCCGTCACCGCGGGCGTGACTTCTGAACTTGGCATGATCGGCACCCCCGTGGCCTACGCCATCATCGGGGCGGCAGTGGTGGACGATGTTCTCGGCATGGTCGCCCTCTCGATCTCGAAGAACTTCCCCGAGGGTGCGATCGACCCGTTGAGCATACTGCTGTTGGTCGGAGGCGCGGTCCTGTTCATCGTGCTGGGCTCCTGGATAGGCTCCAGGTTCCTCACGAAACTCGTGTTCAACGTCCAGGTCTCAGGATATCGCCGAAAGCTCCCCATGAGCGGGTTCGTCCTCGCCCTTTCGATCGCGTTCCTCTATTCCTTCATCGCTGAGACCATCCAGATATCTGCAGTCGTTGGGGCGTTCGTGGCCGGGACGGCCTTCTCTGGATCCGTTCTCAGGGACGGGTTCAGGAAGGGAACGCAGTACCTCGAGGCGCTTTTCGTGCCCATATTCTTCGTCTCGCTCGGGGTCGTAGTGGATATCAGCGGCATGCTGGATGCCATATTGTTCGGTGTGGTCCTCACAGTCGTCGCCGTGCTCACCAAGATCGTTGGATGCGGCCTTCCGGCCAGGTTGACGGGCATGAAGTTCTGGGACTCGATGGCGGTCGGCGTGGGAATGACTCCCAGGCTCGAGATCGCATTCATCATTGCGTACGTGGGGCTGTCAAGCGGGATGATCGGACCCGACGTCTATTCCGTAGTTGTCTTCATGGGACTCGTGACCGCCCTCTTCGCCCCGTTCCTGCTCAGGAAATCTCTTGAGCGGGGAGGGCACGTAATGCTTCCATCGTGACGTTGGCAATTGAACCGATGGGAGTCAAGTCAGTTCTCTGCGGTCGCATAGCTCTCGCCGTAGGGTCTGCCCTTGGCAAGGTTCTGCCCGTTCTCCGGCTCGGGTCCATCCATGCCTAGCGCGAGTAGAAAAGCTCGGCCGAACGCGACCGCTGAGTCTCTATTCCCGATGCTCGTCTCGTACAGGAACGCCCTGCCCACGAGCACTGCGAAATCCTTGTTCTTCATCATACTGACCATTTCGACATGATGACTATCCTCTTGCAGAGGTTATATAGAGGTCAGTGGTGGCAATCACGGCTGATTCTCAGTAGTGAAAAACGACATTGGTCATGGTCTACGTCACCCGATGGTCTGTTGTCCTTTCATGTACGGCTTGAGGACTTCTGGTATCGTCACCGTGCCGTCCTTGTTCTGGTAGTTGTCGAGGACGGCTATCATAGTCCTAGGGAGCGCGATCCCCGAACCGTTCAGCGTGTGCACGAACTCGCTCTTGAGATGCGGCTCCCTCCTGAACTTGATCATCGCCCTCCGTGCCTGGAACTCCTTGAAATCGCTGCACGAAGAGACTTCCAGCCATTGGTCCATGGCAGGGGCGTACGCCTCGATGTCGTATGTCTTCGAAGAGTGGAACCCTGTGTCTGCCGTGCACAGGAGCCTGACCCTGTAGGGCAGCTTCAGCCCTTGTACGACGGCCTCAGCATCTGCGAGAAGTGTCTCCAGTTCCTGCTGCGAGGTCTCAGGGAGGACGAACTTGACGAGCTCGACCTTGTTGAACTGATGGACACGAGCGATACCCTTCGTCTCGATATGCTTCCCCGCCTCCCGTCTGAACGAAGGCAGATAGGCCGTGTGGTAGATCGGCAGTTGCTCCCTCTTGAGTATCTCGTCCGCGTAGAGGTTCGTGACCGGGACCTCCGCAGTCGGGTTGAGGTACATGTCGTCTCTCTCGATCCAGTACATGTCGTCGTGCATCTTCGGCAGCTGTCCCGTGCCGACGCACGCCTTCCTGTTGATCACGATTGGCGGGAAGAGTTCCTCGTATCCTTGGTCGTGGTGAAGATCGAGCATGAACTGTATCAGCGCCCTCTCCAGCCTCGCACCGTCTCCCTTCAGTAAGTAGAATCCAGTGCCGGCGACCTTGGCCCCTCTCTCGAAGTCCAGGATGTCCAGCTTCTCCCCTATCTCCCAGTGGGAGAGCGGTTTGAAATCGAACTTCCTGAGGTTCCCCCATGTCTTGACTATCTTACTGTCGTTAGCGCTCGTGCCGACCGGGACGCTCGGGTCTGGTATGTTCGGCATGTTGAGGAGCGTGTCGTCCCTGTCGGCCTCCAAACCCTTTACAGAACTCTCGATGATTCGAATCCTGTCCGCTATGGCCCTCATCTCGGTTATCACAGTCTGCTTCTGCTCTGTGCTCAGCTTAGGGACCTGCTCGGAGACCTCGTTGCGCTTCTTCCTGAGGGCGTTCCCCTCCTCTGTGAGGGCTCTCCACTTCGTGTCAAGCTCCAAGAACTTCTCGAGAACGGAGAGGTCGTAGTTCCTGTTCTTCAGTGATTGTCGGACCAACTCCTCGTTGTCCCGGATGAACTTGGCGTCGAGCAATCCCTACCACTCTCTTCGTTTTGACAATAATCTAGTCGATATTTAAAGTGTGGTCACGGCATGGCCAGGGGATCATTCCTTGGCGAGCACGACCGTCCGGCCTCTCACTTCCACCATCGTGGAGGATGTGGCCTCTGCTAGCTCCTGACCCGAAGCCTTCCTGTCGCCTTCCACGGCCGGCAGCAGCCTCACTTTCACGAGCTTGTTCTTCTTGAGCTGCATGGACAGTTCCTCCAGAACCGTGTCGGTGACGCCTTCCTTTCCGATATGGACCGTGCAGGGCAAGGACTGCGCCTTGCCTCGGAGCTCGATTATCGTCTTCTTGTCCGTCGCCATCATCTCCTGCCCTGGCTCAACGGGTACCTGAGGACATTGCCACAGCCGAGACACGTCATGGCTATCCTCCCAGACCGGGTCCTGACTCGGACGTTCTTTGGCGGCAGGAAGAATACGTGGCAGGCCGGACAATAAGTGCGCTTGTGACCCGTGCGGACCTTGTGCCTTTCTCCCATCCTCAGGGCAAGTGATACATATCTCTTGGCCCTCTCATCGTGTCCCGAGGCCGTTTCCTGCTGCGCGAGCTCGAACAACCGATCGATTCGCTCGCGGGCGATGTCCTTTGCATCTCGCTTGGCAACGTGTCTTCGTCCCATTCTTTGTCCTAATCATGCTGAGCGTAGATAATGATTGGCGGGAGGTTGGTGCATGGCCAGCTCGGAAACCAACGCCTAGCGCTCCTCAGTGAGGTTTAAATACAGCCACAATTATCTCCGCAAACCTGAGATAGGTACCTCTGGTGTTCATATGTCCCGCAAACCTGGAAGCATGTACAGGGAGATCAAGGGGCAGGCCTACTCCCGAAGGGAGTACATGGGTGGAGTCCCTGCAAGTCGGATTACCCAATTCGAGCACGGCCAGAAGGGGGACTACGCAGTACGCATGACGCTCCGAGTCGTTGAGCAGTGCCAGATCCGGCACATTGCTCTAGAGTCCGCACGCATATCGGCCAATAGATATCTAGCCAAGAAGATCCCTCAGAATTCGTATCACCTCAAGATCCGCGTCTATCCGCACAATGTTCTAAGGGAGAATAAGATCGCCACGGGCGCTGGTGCAGACCGCATATCGAGTGGAATGAGACATGCATTCGGCAAGGCCATCGGAACTGCCGCCAGGGTGAGCCACGACCAAGAGGTCATCTCCATCGAGACTACGCAGGCTTATTTCGCTGATGCCAAGATGGCATTGAAGAGGGCATCTATCAAGTTGCCGTCCCCGTGCTACATCGAGATCGAGCGCGGCCGACCGACCGCCGCTTGAGACGACTTTGGACCCCTAGGTGCCGCACAACGTTCTTTATCATTGTTCTCTTTACTCTTATAGCCCCGCTGAACGGTGTCACACCTAGGATGCCGGGGAGCGCAAGGTTGGCCTTTGGAGAATGTACGACATAGATCTCACCAGCGCGATATCCGAAATCAAGCGGCTGAAGGCGAGGATAGTGGCTCTTCAGGTGCCTGAAGGACTCAAGAAGCGCGCCTATCAGCTTGCTGAGGACCTCGAGAACAAGTCCGGGGCTGAAGTCCTGGTTGTCGCAGAACCGTGCTTCGGGGCTTGTGATGTCCCGAGCTCGCTGTTCGACATGGTGGATGCTATTGTCAATGTCGGCCATTCACCCATCCCCTGTTTGAAGTTCTCCAAACCTCTCATATTCGTCCCCGCGCGTTCCAAAGTGCCGCTTGGCGATCAGTTGAAGAAGTCTGTCGGGATGCTCCAGGAACCTGTCGGAGTGCTCGCTACATCGCAGCATTTGACAGAGCTCGATGATGTCATCGATGGTCTTGAGAGCATGGGCATCAAGACCAGGATAGGCGAGGGGGACAGCAGGATATCCCATGCCGGCGAGGTCCTTGGATGCAACTACACATCCGCGATTTCTGTCGCGAAGAACGTGGGGAGCTATCTTCTCATAGGCAGCGGAACTTTCCACGCACTGGGCGTGCACCTTGCCACGGGCAAGAAGGTCGTAGTGCTCGACCCCAACTTGGAGGAACCTAGGGAGATAGATCAGGCCATGGACAAAATACTCAGGCAGAGACATGCCGTGATAGAGAAGGCCGAGAAGGCCCGGACCTTCGGGATAATCGTGGGAGAGAAGATTGGGCAGAGGAGGATGAGGCGGGCAAAGGAGCTGCGGAAACTGCTTAGATGGAAGAAGAAGGATGCCGCTCTTATCCTCATGGACAAGTTCGACCCGGAGAAGCTGAAGTCGCTCGGGTTCGACGCGTACGTCTCGACCGCATGCCCGAGAATCGCGATAGATGACATGGCTATTTATGACAGGCCCCTACTGACCCCCCAGGAGCTGGAGATAGTGCTTGGTGTTAGGAAGTGGGAGAATTACTCATTTGACCAGATGACCGAGGATGAGCTCTGAGGGTGGCGGTTCGGAATGATAGATGTGAACGCCCTGCTATCTGTCGGTTGTCGCTCCAGGATCGCAGTCGGCATAGGGCTTCAAGAGGCACAGTTGTCACTCACCCAGCAGAAGCTCTCGTCCCTCGGATGCAAGGTTCGCCTGAAGCGGTTCAACGACTCGCATGAGCTGGTGATGTCGTTGCGGGACGGCGACATAGATGCGGCCGTTAGAGGGACTCTTGGCTCCTCGAGAACCATCCAGGAGCTGAAAGCCTCGTTCGGCGTGAGAGAGATCATGCGCACGGCGGTCCTCGAAGATGCCAATGGGAAGCAGTTCCTGCTAACCCCGGTCGGGATCGATGAAGGGACTGACAGACAGTCGAGGATAGCGCTGGCCCTAGCATCGGTTACGTACTTCTCATCATCAGGCTGGTCGATGAAATGCGGGGTGCTTTCAAAGGGCCGAACGGAGGACTCCGGAAGAGGGTCGGATATCAGAACGAGCATCGAGGACGGTGACAGAATAGTCGACTCCCTGAGGGCGAAAGGACATGCAGCAGAACAGTACGCGATCCTGGTCGAGGATGCCGTCAGGGACTCGGATCTGGTGATAGCTCCGGATGGAGTCTCGGGAAACCTGATTTTCAGGACCCTCCATTTCGTAGGTGGGTGCAAAGCCTATGGCGCTCCGGTGGTGAACCTTTCGAGGGTCTTCGTCGACACTTCGCGATCGAAGTCGGACTTCTCGGATTCGGTCTTGTTGGCTGCGGGGTTGGTTGAGACAAGGAGCAAGACCGTCAATCGCCCCTGAAACTATTATAGTGACCTTGTCTTATCCCTTGGATGATGAGGCTGCAGATCAATGGCTGGACTTCAAAGATAACATTCTCCGCGACGCACATCATTCCGGGCCACTCCAAGTGTGGCAGGCTTCACGGACACGACTACGCGATTAACGCCAGCATCGAGGGCGAAATGGGTCCCGACGGTGTGATAATGGACTTCATTAGCGTGAAGGAGTTCCTCAGAGAGGTGGCCAATGAGCTGGATCACCGTGTCCTGATTCCGGCCAAGGACAAGGGTGTGCGAGTGGGAAAGGATTATGTTGAGTACAAGCTCGGCGACAAGGAGCTCAGATTGCCGAGATCGGACTGCATACTGCTCGAGATCAAGGTCGCTTCAGCGGAGACGCTTGCCAATTTTGTGCTTCAGAGGATGCTGGACAAGGTCAAGTTCCCCAAGAACGTCACGCGGATCGAGATCGGCGTGGACGAGGGCAGAGGCCAGGGAGCTTGGACAGGCGCCGATCTCTAGGCCGATGGTGCATACACATGGCAGAGGCGGTCGTCCTTCTTTCTGGCGGTTTGGATTCATCGACGGTCCTTGCGATGGCACTTGAGCGAGGATTCGAGGTAGTCGCCCTGACCTTCGACTACGGACAGAAGCATCGGAGAGAGCTTGACTCCGCGACAAGAATCGCCAAGCATTATGGCGCGAAGGAACACATCGTTGTGCCGCTAGATCTCGGTCGATATCTGAACAGTTCCTTGACCCAGGATTCGATCTCGATACCTTCCGGGCGGAGCAAAGCGGAGATTGGTGCAGAGATTCCCAGCACATACGTCCCAGCAAGGAATATCGTTTTCCTCAGTATCGCTTCATCGATCGCCGAGAGCAGAGGCGCGGCCTCCGTTTTCATCGCGGCCAACGCAATCGACTTTAGCGGGTACCCAGATTGCACGCCGGAGTTCATGGACGCCTTCCAGAAGATGCTTGATGTGGGAACCAAGGCTGGAAGAGACGGACATGGTATCAAGATTGAAGCGCCGCTCCTCAGAAAGTCGAAGTCCCAGATCGTCAGAGATGCGATCCGGCTAAGAGTGCCTCTGGGGCTCACTTGGAGCTGCTACAGGGGAGGCGCAAAGGCGTGCGGCGAGTGCGATTCGTGCCGTTTGCGGCTTGAGGGGTTCGAAGCCGCTGGCGTCAAGGATCCGCTCGAATACGAGGTGAAGTGATGAAGATATACTCGATATTCAAGTCCCTCCAGGGAGAGGGCCTGACCATAGGAGCTCCGACGGCATTCGTCAGAATGTCTGGATGTCCGCTAAGATGCACCTACTGCGACACACCCCAGGCTTTCGACAAGGGCGAGCAGATGACCATAGACGAAGTGATGGGCAGGATCGCGAAGCTCAAGTGTGCTCATGTGTGCCTCACGGGAGGCGAGCCTCTTGCTCAGAAGGATGCGCCGAAGCTGCTCAAGAGGTTGCTCGACGAAGGATACCAGGTCGTACTTGAGACGAATGGGGCAATGCCATTGGACGATATGCCATGCTTCGAGAACCTGACCATAAGCATGGACATCAAGTGCCCGTCCTCGGGTGAAGCCGACAAGATGCTCTTCGAGAACATCGAACTACTCGGCCCTACGGACCAGCTCAAGTTCATAATCTCCGATGACACGGACTACGAGTATGCAAAAGAAATGATCGAGAAGCACTCGCCAAAGTGCGAGATCATCCTCACGCCCGTGGGGGGGAAAGATCTGAAGGCGCTTGCGGAGAAGGTCCTGAAGCAGGGCCTGAACGTCCGTGTCCTGCCACAACTGCACAAGTTCATTTGGGGAGACGAGGACAACCGCTGACCGAATTGCTCATCCTCTGAACGCCGGCCGCTTGGACAGAAGTTTGGGCAAGGGCAACCTTGCCTTTGGATATCCCTTCGAGAGCTTCGCAATCTCCTCATTCAGCTGCTCCAAGGTCATGAGAATCTGCTCCCCGCTGCGCATCCTCACAGGCAACTTGCCTGAGCCCTTCTCTTTCTCGCCGACGACGATGATCATGTTGATCCACTCCATCTCGGCGTTTCGGATCTTCTTGCCCACCTTGTCGTCCATGTCGTCGACGTCGACTCTGGCATCCACCCCGTCCGCTATCTTGAGGCAGTCTTCCACGAACTCCTGGCCCACCGGTATCATCCTAATCTGAGTCGGAGAGAGCCAGAACGGGAGCGCAGGTTTGTCGTGTTTGAGCGCCTCCTCGAGAAGGACGTAAATCCACCTCTCTATCGATCCTATGGATGAGTGGCAGATGATGCATCCTTTCTTCTTGCCGTCGGTGTAGGTGTAGACTATCCCATATCTCTCTGCATCATCGACGTCAAGCTGTACAGTACTGAGCTGCACAGCACCTCCAACCGAGTCGATCCCCTGGAACTCGTGCTTCACCGCCCAGTAATGCTTCATCTCGGACAGGACCTCAATGAGCGCGGGTCTCTTCGAGTATCTTAGAAGCTCAATGAGGTTGCTCTTGTACTTGTTGTAGAACTCCTTCACAATCCTGAATGCGACTGCATACTCGACGCCTGTGGCGTCCGCAAGATCGGAGTAGTTCCTGTAGAGCATCATGTACTCCTTCCAGCCGTCCTCGATGTCCTTTGTGAAGCAGTGGACGTCGGGCATGTGGAAAGCTCTCAGTCTCTTCAGTCCAGTCAGCTCACCGCGCTGTTCTAGCCTGAAGCTCTTAGAGAACTCGTAAACCCTGAGGGGCAGATTCCTGTAGCTGAGCGTCGCCCCCTTCATCATCCTGAACAGTCCGAAATCCCCAGCGAAGCGCAAGACAAATTCGCGGTTCTCTTCAGTCTTGAGTGTGTAGTGTCTCTCGTGGAAGGACATTCCCTGGCTCCTGATGTCCGGGAATGACCAGTCGTACAAGATCGGCGTGTCTATCTGGATGGCGCCAATCCGGTCCACCGCTATTGCCTGCGCCCAAGCCTCAAGAAGGCTGAAGACCAGATGTCCCTTCGGGAACATCCTGAAATGCCCTCTGTCGCTGGCCTCCTCGTAATCCACCAGCTCCAGTTTCTGCATGGCCTTGATCGATGGTGGCTCTTTGCCTTTGCCACGTCCAATCTCCTCTGAGAATATGAAAGTCTTTAGCGACGGATACTTCTCCAGGACCGCAAGGGAGTCGATGTCCCCCATGTCAATGGGGTATTCCTCACCCTCGGGAGTCAGTATGTAGAAATCGTGGGAGATCTTCTCCACGACTTCCTCCCTGGTCATCTTCTTTTCCGCTGTGAACTCCCTGGATAGCTCGGAGAGTGGGTGCCCCTTGCACTTGATTTCGAAACCCTTGTACCATCCGAAGGGCGACCTGTGGACCTCGATTCCCTTTGCCTTGATCGCCTCCTCTGTCGCCTTCAGCACGTCAACTGCCAATTTGGGGGATGCAAGGCTCCGACTCAAGTGGGCATACGGATAGAGAACCATCCTCTCTGCTCTGACCTTTGTGAACACGTCCTGGAAATCCGCGGCCGCAGCCTCCGCTATTGCGACCATGTCATTGTCTGAAGACTCGATTGTGGAGAACGCCACCAGTACTTCCTTGAACGAATGCACTTTCGGGTGATTCTCAGGCAGCGGCTCAGCCATTTTGGTGGGTTCTTTGATCTCGTATTCGAACTTGTCAGCATGTATGAGGAGTACCCTCATGGGACATCGCCGTCGAAATGGATGGAAGAGTATTAAAAGGGTGCACAGAATGGCCAATGGCTTGTCATCCTAGGCCCACCGCGAAATAATAAGGTCGACTGGTTCATACGGGTCAGGATAGAACAGAGATGTAGGAATAGGAGGGACCCCAATGGAGCAGAGGGAGAGGAAGCTGGCTGTGAAGGACCAGCCGCCGATTCAAGAGTCAGCGGCAAGATCAGTGCCCAACAAGACCGCAGAGAGCTGTGATCTCAAATCTCCGCGAGCCGTGTGCGTTGCCCTTCCACATTCCGGAAAACCGGTCAGGGTCCTCGGGGACTCCCCGACCGAGTTCATTTCCACGCTCCAGAAGTCGACCCTCGCCTGGATTAACTTCACTGTCACGGACCTCGGCAAGGATGGCTCTGAGATAGCGACCATGCTGGGGTTCAGTGCATCTTTGGTGCCCGAGGTGCTCAAGGGTTACCACGCGGACTACGTTGACAGAGAGACTGAGATCGGCATAATGGTCCCAGTTGTGAAGATTCAGAAACTCGATCTCAAATCGTACCCCCTCCTGATATTGGTCAGGAAAGATCTCATAGTGACGATACACAGCCAGGAGGTCATAAGACTCGTCCAGTTCTCCAGGTATGCCGACGTCTACATGAGGAAGCTGCCAGAGAGCATGCCCCTCGAGGACAAGCTCACAAGGATGCTCGTCCGGATACTGGACGAAAACAATTCGAGGAACTTCGAGTACCTTAGGGAGATTGAGGAGCAAGGGGACGGCATGAGCCAGCTTCTCCTTGATCCTGCCACCCCAAGGTTGGAGATCGGGAAGAAGATCTACGAACTCAAGCACACTCTGATCACGTACCTGAACACTCTCTGGCGGACCTTGGATGTCCTTCACTCATTGAGATACGGTGATGCCGCCCTGGTCTCAGACAATCCCAAGACCCTGGCTCAGATCACGCTATTGGTCGAAGATCTCAACAGACAGATATCCTTGAGCGAGCACATGTCTGAGGTGCTCGCTTCTGGGCTGGAAGTGCTTCAGGCCTTGTACAACAATCAGCTCCAGATCCTGAACAACAGGATGGCGCTGACAATAACCTGGCTGACGGTTCTGGGCACCGCTGTGCTCGTTCCCAACACGCTAGCAACAATATTCGGTTACGTGTTCAACCTAGAAGGGAGGTGGCAGATATGGACGCTCTCCGTGTTGGCGTTCGCCACGGTCGGCTCCACATTCCTTGCGTACTGGTGGGTCAAGCGCTGGGTACAGCTGCCCAGAAGCCAGGAGTAGTCTTGCAGGTAGCTGGCCCGAACCACACATCGAAACTCTTTTTATTCTAGTCCCTTCATAGGGGAGTAGAGTGTGTGACTTTGAAGGAATTCGATGTCTACGTCCAGAACAAGCCAGGAGAGCTGGCAAAGGTCTGTGAAATGCTCGGCAACCACGGAGTGAACATCAAGGCAATCGCGAGTGAGCGTGGCAACGCCCGGCCTATGATACGCATCGTCACAGACGATGAGACGACTGCAAAGTCGACGCTGGTGCGCTCAGGGCTCTCCTACGACCTGAGGGACGTCATAGCCGTCAAGATGACCGACAGGCCGGGGGAACTGGGGAAGATTGCCAGGAAGCTCGCCAAGGCGATGGTCAATGTTGACTCGATCTACATCATTGGAAAGGATGGTGGCACGACCGACATCGCTTTCACAGTCGACAACATCCAGAAGGCTGAGAATGCCCTGAAATGAGGTTTCTGTTCCTGGGGAACTGCCTCGTCAATCCAAGCTCTTTACTCGTCTGACCAGGATCTCCTCTAGGATGTTCCGGGCATCTCTCACTTTTGCCAGTTCCTCGTGAGTAAGGTCTAGCCTAAGGAGATGTGACCAGATCTTTGAGAGCGCGTGGTATGACTCCATTATCAATTCGATGTCCTCATCGGACTCCTTTGGAGTTTCCGGTTTCTCATCCTCGATTGGACGGTAGAAGACGTTCCTCCCGATCTTCGTTCTGGTCACTGCGGCTTTCTTCTCAAGCTTCTGCAATGCCTGGGTGGCGCCCGATTGGGTGATTCCAAGCTCAGCGGCCAGCAACGTTGGCGAATGGATGCCCTTGCGGAGGACATCTAGTATCTCCATCTCTCTCGGAGTGAGCATGCTCTACATCCATAAGTCATGTATTAGTATGTGCTAATGTACGCTTATGTTTCCTTATTGGTCAACTTAGAGGTTGTTAAAGTCTTCAATCATAATATACCTTCGCACATCTCACTGGCCTTGTGAATCCATACACCTGAACCTTTATGTCAGCGATACTAATGTGTCCCATGCAAAGGATAGCTGCCAAGATGCGGCCTATTGTCGACCTCCCTTGTCCCGGAAAAACCAAGTCTATTCGTTCACCATACGTTTGTCTATCCCTATGTGGAACGCATCCTTCGGAAATCCGTTGTTGTCAATGCAAGCCTGAGCGATGTCTGGAGGTCTTGGACTACGTCCAAGGGCGCGGAGACGTTTCTTGCACCCAAGGCCAGGATATTGCTGAACATGGGCGGAGAATACGAGATACTCTTCGATCCAGACGCCCAACCTGGGTCCCGAGGAGCTGAGGACCTTAAGATCCTCAGCTATGTCCCGGAAGAGATGCTTTCCTTCGAATGGAGGGCCCCTCCGGAGTTCTCGGAGATCCGAAAGGAGAAGAGCTGGGTTGTGGTGCAGCTGGATGAGGTTGGCAGGAAGAAGGTACGAGTCACGCTCTCGCATCTCGGTTGGAAAGAAGGCGGCGATTGGAATGCGGCTTACAAGTACTTCGATCGTGCGTGGGACTTGGTCCTTGCTCGTCTGAAGTACTCGTTCCCGCACGGCCCGTTGGATTGGAGAGATCCCTACAGGCCTCGCAAACAAAGAAAGTAATCGCTAGTCGAGGAGGACTAGTCCGGTCCACCTGACCTTCGCTTTCGATGACAACTTGACCGGTATTCCCGCCTTCTCGCAGGTCTTGATCACGTCTATCCCCATTGCTTGCATCGATGGTCTGGCTTCAAACGGGTGCCTACACGGTCGGGTTCCTTTCTGTGATACGCACTCCTGGCAGAGCAGGCATTCACTTCCAATGAAGCCAGCTGCCAGGTAGCAACCCTCTTTGAACGCCGCAGCCTCAGCTCGATTGACAATTTCATGAAGGCGAAGCTCACATCTGTCGGTGCTAGTCCCGCTCTTCAACTCCTTGATAAGGTCCTTTCCAAGGGGCTTCTTGGATTTGTCAGTTGAATCAATCTCAGATTCCAGCTGGATCAAGAGCGCGCGCTTGTACCGACTCAAGGCATCCTGGAATTCCTCGACTGACATGAGGTTTGGGGGACAGAGCAAGTGTTTGCCGAAGTTCTCGCAGATTGGGACCATGCACTTCAATCTCACTCTCCTGTCCACCACTATGTCCTTCGATGGAATGATCTTGGCATTCGTGGCTCCGCGGTCCCTCACGATTCTGACAAGACGGTCCAATTCTCGGTCTGCCTTCCTCAACAGCCATCACCATCCATCAGGTCAGAGTGGTCGCTCTGGACTACAACTCATTCAGTTTCCTTGGGCTTGTCCTCGGATGCCTCTTCTTTTGCTGGTTGCTCTGCTGGCCCGCTGATAGCTGCAAGAAGCTCCTCGGTCTCCATCCTCTTCTTCTTCGGGATCGAGCCTGGTACGAGGATGTCCATGAACTTCTCGAAGTAATTCTTCTCTGTGAGTATCTCTTCTCTAGTGAGCTCCAGGCCGGCCACTGCTGCTATCGATTCAGTGCCGAGCCCGAATGACTGCGCTCTTAGGTTGACCAGATCCTTGCCGAGGCGCTTCTCGTGCTCATCGAGGATGTTCCCTATCCTCTCGAATGCGAGGTCCTTCAGCATCTTCTCTAGGAACACTATCTGCTCTTCCTTGCTCTTCTTCGAGAGAAGCATCAAGGCCGCTTCGTGTTTGAAATCCAGCCTCGCACCAGCGTGGTCTTCATCCGTCCTTGATATCCAGAGGAGCGGGTGCTCAGGCGCGTTGAATATCACCTTCTCGGGAACCAGTGAGTCGGCTGATATCTTGACTGCTGGATCGCCCGAGGAGTGGTAGACCGCATAGAAGCTCATCCTCTCCAGGAAGTTGATCTCCAGGAAGTCCTTCCTGTTCTTCTCCACGATCGTCGGGTTCTCCTTTGCGACCTGCTCCAGGATGGAGGCCGGAGATGCGTCAGGTTTCTTGTCGCCCAGGTAGCGCGAGATTCCCATGACGCATCTTAGCGGTTCGTATGTGCGCGTCATCCAGAAAGAGGGCGGAAAGCTCATCCAAGACTTCTTCTTGCCTGGTTCCTCTTTCGTCAACTTAAGTTTCGAGAACGAGAAAGTGGAGAACTGATACCTGATCAGCTCCTTGTCCTTCTCGAGCACCCCGGCAGGAATGCCCTCCTTAGCTACGATCCTGTCGGCCCAGAAGCCGAGTTCAGACCTCAGCTTGGGCCTGCTCGTGGAGCCCTCCACGCCGATGTGACTCAGGATCTCCCTCCTTGTAGGAGTGATTAGCCAGCTGAGCCACAAAACAAGCGATTTCGGGGTGTCGATGTAAGGCACCGGCAAGATGGTGTGGTCCGCCGCCGTCCCCCAGCCAGGCAGGACTGCCTGCCCGGGGGTGTGAGAGTATGATCTGTCCAGATAGGCGATCAGGGCGACATCTTCCGTCTTCTCGAATGGTTCCCTAATTGGCGCCGGTTCGATCCTGAGATCCGAGTTGAGGAAGTAGTAGTTCTGTCTCTTTGAGTTAATTGGGATGAGGACTCCGCAATCAACTCCCTTACCGAGGAGGGTCCGCATCTGGACGCTGCTCTTGTCTTTCAACTGTCTTGTCTGAGCGCTCAGAGACAATCTCCTCATGGAATCTGTCAGCGGGCTCTTCTCAATCTCCCGTCTTGTGAGCGGCTGCTTGTGCAGCAGAGCGTATACGACCGCTCTCGAGACGTTGTTCGTCAAGAACTCACCGATCTCTATTGTCTTCTCTTTCTGAAGAGGTGTAATTTGCTGAGTCATCCCATCCACCCGGCTGTCCCTATTTGGTTCAAATCACTTTATGTCTACTTATAACTATGCTCAAAAAGCGACTTGGATGTCTGCATGTGCTTTCTTTGCTCCGTCCCTCATCCCAGCATTGATCGAATCAGATCCAAGAGCAACGGCCAACCCAGTCCGTGTGACCTTGGTACTCATCATAGCATGTGCGGCCTGTAGCTCAGCCGTTGGGTTGATTGGAGCCTGCCAGATCGACGCGAAGCTACCGGGTTGATGCTGGTCGCCAATGAACTGAACGACGAGCCGAGATCAACCTGAGGCGACAACGTCCGCGACTGCATTCCCGACCTTGGACGTAGGTGTCTTCCCACCGATGTCCGGGGTCTTGAACTTCCCGGTCTTGAGCACGGTCTGAACGGCCGTCTCGACATCCTTCGCGGCCTCCTTATGGCCGAGCGTCTCAAGCATCAGACCAGATGCCAGTATGGCGCCGACCGGGTTGGCCATTTGTTTTCCCGCTATGTCAGGGGCTGAACCATGCACGGGCTCGAACATGCTCACACCCGAGGGGTTTATGTTCCCCGAGGGCGCAAACCCGAGCCCTCCCTGGAGTGCGGCACCGAGGTCCGTCAATATGTCGCCGAACAGATTGGGCGCGACTATGAGCTTGAACCTTTCTGGGTTCCTCACCATGTGGAGAGCAACGGCATCGACGTACTGGAACTCCTTGTCGATGCCATGTTTCTTCGATGCCTCATCTGCGGCCTCTCGCCACAGGCCATAGATCTCTGTCAGGACATTCGCCTTGTCGACGGAGGTCACGAGGTTGAATCCCTTGCTCTTCGCCAGCTGGAATGCGTACTCCATGATCCTCCTGGCGCCCTGCCCAGTGATTACACCTATCTGGAACGCGAGCTCTTCCTCGTCCTTCAGGTCGATGCCAACATCGAACCTGGCCTCGTACGCCCGCCTGATCATTGACAGCGAGGTCTTGGACAATCCCTTCTGGACTCTTCCTCCTATGCCGACGTAGAAATCCTCGGTGTTCTCGCGGACGAATTGGATGTCGATTCTCTGCTTCTGATTTGCGAGAGGTGATGGTACCCCCTCGAGCAGTTTGATTGGTCTTAGGTTGACATACTGGTCGAAGTGGAACCTGAGCCGGAGAAGGATCCCTTTCTCCAGGATACCTGGTCTGACCCTCGGGTCGCCCATGGCGCCGAGAAGGATCGCGTCCTTCCTCGAGAGCCTCTGGATGGTTTCATCCGAAAGGATCTCCCCGGTCTTGAGATAGTGGCCTGCGCCCAGCGGGAACTCCTCGAACTCGAGATCGAGGCGCCTCTTCTCAGACACAGCGTCCAGGACTTTCCTCGCCTCCCCGATCACTTCCGGGCCGACGCCGTCGCCCGGGATGACCCCTATTCTCTGCAACCCAACATCTCCTTCGTGTACGGGACCAGGCCACCCTTCTCTATTAGCATCATGACGAAGGGTGGGTACTTCGCGAACACAGCACTGTTTCCAGTGGTGAGGTTGTCCACGGACCCGTTCTTCAGGTCCACAGCGATGATGTCTCCATCCGAGGCATGGATTGATGCCTCTATGACTGGCAAGCCTATGTTGATAGCGTTCCTGAAGAAGATTCTGGCGAACGATTCGGCGACGACGCAGGATATCCCGACACCGATGAGCGCCCTCGGGGCATGCTCCCTGCTGGATCCACAGCCGAAGTTCCTTCCCGCGACCAGGACGTCTCCTCGATTGACTCTTTTCACGAACTGAGGCCGCGCATCCTCGAACGCATGCTTCGCGAGCTCAGCATTGTTCATTGTGACCAGGTACTTGGCAGGGATTATCTGATCCGTGTCCACATTGTGGTCGAAGACCCAAGCCTTCCCCTTGAAGGAATCGTTCATCGGGCCACCTCCGACGGATCTGCGATTCGGCCCTTGATCGCGCTAGCAGCGACGACAGCTGGGCTCGCAAGGTAGACCTCCGATTCCTTGTCTCCCATCCTTCCAACGAAGTTCCTGTTGGTGCTGCTCACGCACCTCTCGCCGGGCGCGAGGACTCCCATATAGCCTCCAAGGCACGCACCGCAGGTTGGTCCGGAGACGAACGCTCCAGCGTCCGAAAAGACCTTGACAAGCCCCTCCTTGATTGCGAGGTCGAACACCTCTTTCGTCGCCGGTACAACGATCATCCTGACTCCGTTGTGCACCTTCTTGCCCTTCATGATTCTCGCGGCGATCCTGAGATCCTCGATTCGCCCATTGGTGCAAGATCCAAGATACGCCTGGTCTATCTGGACCGTGACTTCGCTCGCAGGCGCCACGTTGCTGGGTAGGTATGGTTTCGCCACTACAGGAACGATATCGGAACCGTCGTACTCTCTTACGGCCGAGTACATTGCGTCCTCGTCCGCAAGCACGCTTCTGTACTTGCCCTTCACGCGTCCTCTCAGATACTCGTCGACCTTCTTATCAGGAGGGACAATGCATGCCTTCGCCCCAGCCTCGATTCCCATGTTGGATATCGTGATCCTGTCCGAGACTGGAAGTGATGAGATGGAACCTCCCTGGACCTCCATAGACGCATAACGGGCGCCTTCGACTCCGATGTCGCCGATGATCGTGAGTATGATGTCCTTGCCGGAGACGTGCTTTCCAAGCTTCCCGTCGATTGTGAACTTCATGGACTCTGGCGCCTTGAACCAGAGCACCCCCCTGGCGAAGACCGTGGCAGCCTCGGTGCTCCCGATTCCGGTCGCGAACGCACCAAGCGCCCCGTACGAGCAGGTGTGAGAATCCGCTCCTACGATCAGCCGTCCAGGCGCCACGAAGCCTTGTTCGATCATGAGCTGATGGCACACGCCTCCGCAGCCTACCTCGAAGTAGTTCTTGATGCGATGTTTCTTCGCGAAGTCCCGCATCTTCTTGGCCTGTTTGGCCGACGCGATGTCCTTGTTGGGGACATAGTGGTCCGGTATCAGAACGACCTTTTTCCGGAGAATCGGCGCGCAGAGTCCTTCGAATTCATCGAACGCGGCCGGTCCAGTTATGTCATTGACCATTACATAGTCTACTTCGGCTTCGACAATCTCTCCAGAATGGACATCTTTCCCGGACTTCGCGGACAGCACCTTCTCGGCTATGGTCTTCCCCACTTGATTCACCCCGTCAAGTCCCGAGCGGGCTCAGTACGCCCGCTTCTTCTCCACGCCGTTGCTCACGCTGAGCTTCCGAACCCACAGTCTGTTCAGGCCTTCGATCATGGCATCCACGCTCGTAGTAACGATATCCGAACCGACGCTCTTCCCCAGCGATAGCAATTGTGCGTCCTCGCAGTCCCCAAGCTTCACTGTCACCTCGCAAAGGGCGTTCGATCCGCCCGTTATGGCTTCTAGCCTGTACTCATTGAGAACGATGTTCTTCGATACTGCCGCCTTGATGGCACACACGCTCGCGTCAATCGGGCCGACACCCGTTTCTGAAGCCCTGCGGGTCTCTCCATCTATGTTCAGCACGACAGTTGCAGTTGGCGTGAAGTTTAGTCCTGTGAAGACGGTGAACTCCTCGAGCTTGATGGCGGGCTCTGCCTCTTGACCCATGACGTCGTATGCGACCGCGAGCAGCTCCGCATCGTCCAGCTTCTTTCCGGATTCGGCCCATTTCTTCACCCTCGTCACGACCTCTTTCATCTGGTCCTTGTCAAGTTCGAGCCCGTACTCCCTGAGCTTGTTGTCGACTGAGTGAGCGCCAGAGTGCTTGCCGATGACGAACTTGCGCTCTTTGCCCACTATCTCCGGCCTCATCGGCTCATATGTCGAGCACTCGCTCATCACACCGTGAACGTGAATGCCTGCTTCGTGCGAGAAGGCGTTCTCTCCAACGATGGCCTTGTTCGGTTGGACCGCTACACCTGTCAGTTGAGAGACCAGCCTCGAAACGAACGCCATCTTCCTTGTATTGATGTTCGTCCTGACGTTGTAGAACGCCTGGAGTCCCATCACGACTTCCTCAAGGGCAGCATTGCCTGCGCGTTCCCCGAGACCGTTGATTGTGCAGTGAACCTCCTCAGCTCCACCGAGGACTCCGGCAAGTGAGTTCGCGACTGACATGCCGAAGTCGTCGTGACAGTGGACAGCCAATGGGACTTTCACGCTCTTCTTGATCTCCGCGACGAACTGGGTCATGGCAGTCGGTGTCATGACTCCTACCGTGTCCGCGATGTCTATTCTATCAACGCCCACTTCCTGGATCGCCTTGTGAACCACGTCGAGGAACCCAAGCTCGGTCCTGGTGCCATCCTCGCAGCTGAACTCGGCGATCAATCCATGGTCCTTGGCGTACTGAACGGCCGCGACCGCTTTGTCCCTTGCTTCCTCTTGTGTGATCTTGAGCTTCTTCTCCAGGTGGGTTTTCGAGGTCGCCAGGAAAATGTGGACCGAATCGACATCGCATGCGAGTGCGGCGTCTATGTCCCCTGGGCTGGCCCTGCAGAGTGCGCATATTTCGGCCTTCAGGCCAGCACCTGCGATCCTGCTCACTGCATCGGCCTCGCCCTCAGAATTGATAGGGAATCCCGCTTCAATGATGTCCACGCCGAGCTCGTCCAGCGCCTGCGCGATTTTCACCTTGTCCTCGCTGGATAGGGCCACGTTTGGCGTCTGCTCCCCGTCTCTCAGAGTGGTGTCCAGGATCTTGACCCTCTCAGGCATCCTTGTGGCCGAGAAGATCTGTTTGTTGTATTCACTGACGAACACTCCCGTATCGGGTATCCTGAGCGCGGGTTCCGCTGTCTGTTTAGCATTCTCACTCGGAGCTTGTGTTGGCATCAATACACTCTCCAAAAATCCTTCACTGCAGCCCTCAGGCTAGAATACGCAGCCCCAAGGGCAGAATAGGCAGACCGTTGCTCATGTGCGTCATTCCTCGCCTCTGTTCGCAGTGGAGTCATACCTTGATAAGGCGTGACAAGTCTCCTCATGGCCTGGACCGATATAAATCTTTGCTGAGCCATTGTTATTGGTCCGGTAGGATTTCATCTGGACACATCTGTACAATATGGACTCCCTGAACATGCTCTTGGAAGGTTAGAAATACGTCAATCAAGGTACTGCGCGTGATACTCTTGAGCAAGGAGCCGCTTGTGGCATTCCAAGGTGAGAAGGGGGCGTACTCCGAAGACGCTTGCTTCAAGTACTTCGGGTCTAGCGTTAAGACGAGACCCTTCCTCGATTTCCTGTCTGTGTTCGAGGCGGCGGAGCAGGACAAGGCAACGCATGCAGTGGTCCCTGTCGAGAATTCCATCGAAGGGAGCGTGGCTCAAGTGAACGATCTTCTCCTCGACCATGACCTCGCCATCTCGGGCGAGATCATCGTGCCTGTGAAGCATTACCTCATGGCCTACGATGACGCGACTATTGATTCGATAAAGGAGGTCCTGAGCCATCCGCAAGCTCTAGGGCAGTGCCGCAAGTTCTTGGCCAATCATGAGGACTGGAAGGTCATTCCATCTTACGACACGGCCGGCAGCGCGCGGATGGTCGCGGAGCGGAAGCGGAAGGATGTCGCAGCCATCGCCAGCAAGCGTGCAGCTACCGTATACGGTCTGAAGATACTCAAGGAGGACATCCAGAGCGAGGTCGTCAACTACACGCGATTCTTCGTCCTCGAGAAGAACCCAGGCCCTATCCAAGGAGTCAACAAGACCTCGATCGTGTTCGCCACCAAGAACGCTCCGGGGGCGTTGCACAAGTGCCTGGACGAGTTCGCGTCGAGGAACGTCAATCTGAGCAAGCTCGAGTCGAGACCAAGAAAGAACAAACCTTGGGTTTACGTCTTCTACACGGATTTCGATGGTAGCATGGACGATCCCAACTGCCACGCCGCCATAGGGGGCTTGCTGAAGACAGGGGCTTTTGTCAAGATACTCGGGTCCTACAAGAAGGCAGAGATCTGAGGACCTATTCGTCCGTCCAGGCACTGACCATTGAATTCATGGCCACCACTGCCCTGGGGCTGTAGATTATGATCTTCCATAGACCGTCAGGAAGGACACTTGTCGTGGAACCATAGAGAACGAACAGCTTCGAAGAAGTCCGGAGGTCTACTGGATGAGAGTGATTCAAGCCATCATGCAGGAATCCCGGCTATTCTGGACTCCTTCTTGAGCTCATCTACGGCGCCGGTGCCACTAAGGACCTTTCTGTCTCGCTCTAGGAGTGCCAGATCCCTCTCCTCGAACGCCTTCGGGTTGACTGCCAAGAGCAGGCGCCCTTTCGTGACCCAAGCAGTCTCGTTGAGGGAGTCTAGCGATCTCAGCACCTTCCTGAAGTCGTTGTACGTGACAATGTATTCGATCCCCTCGACAACGACTATGCTGTTCGGATTGGATTCCATGAAGCGGATGATTGTATCTGTGAGGACTGCGAGGCTGGTCGGTGCGATCCTTCTCTCTCCCGGAGATTCGGTCAGCCAGATTATAGGAGTCACCTGGAGGTTGTGCCTCTTTCTGATGCCTTCCGGGAACTCCCTAGTAACGACTAGTCCGCTAGGAATGAGGAACTGCAGGGTCGCGGCCGCGGACTCCTCTCTTCCAGGGATCTCAGCATCAGGCCTAAGGGGCATTGTGACGAGCTCCGAGAAGAGGCTCAAAGCAGCGTCTGCCTTCTCATCATAAACCAGGTACACTCCCCTGGGGATGTCGTACGATCTGAATCCACCCATCTTGGCGGTTTCCACTTCTGGATCGACGACGATCGCCATGAGCTGAGATGTGAATGTGGCCCTCATCAGGGTTGCGAAGAGTAACACGAGGATCCAGTTGTGCGGGTTGAGATTTTCCCAGCTTCTTCCTACTCCTAGGACGAGGTCGAATACGAACTCAACAGCCGGAGTTCCAAGCCATGCGACTGTGAACAAGGCCAGGCTGATCCTTGTCTCCCTGGTGATTCCAGATACACTCCCCCTTGTCATCCATTTCGCCGAAAGGAGGAGGTTGCTTGCGATCATTGCGAGAATGTAGATCGACACCAGAACCATCAGCCAAAGCTGACTCTCCAGTATGGTTTCTGGGCTCAGGTCCGATGCCCATGTCATCGCCACAAGCACAATGCCGAGTATCCCCCATGCGCTAATCAGATTAAGGGGGTTCTTCTTGAACCACGGCACGAACATATCAACGTCGTTGTACCTTCCGTGCGTAGTCCACAGGAGGACCACGCAGACGGACAGCCATGACGAGAAAATGACAAAAGTCATACCCATCTTGATGTGCAGGTCGTCGAACGAGTTGCCCATTGTATCCGTGATGAGTTCCACGGACCACAGGCCTGCGAGCGAGACCACGAATAGTAATACGATCCAGCTTCTGACCACCTCAAAGAAGTGCTCCATCCTGCTGATTCGGTAGAAGACGTGAAGAACGATGGCGAGACCTAACAGCGCTGGCAGAGCTTCGAATGCTATCTCGGTCCAGTCAATCATTTGTGGCCTCCGCGAATGTGCTCTCTTGCCATATCAGGTCAAGTGCCTCGAAGGTCAATAATCTTTGCGCGATCCAAAAGCGCTGATCAAGGGGGAGTCAGTACTCTCCAATCATTCCAGTAGGGCGCCTAGGCTCGCTGAGGATACTCCGTCTCTGTAGCGTTTCAGATAGCCAGACATATTCGTCTTGGGAGGTTTCTTGTCCTTCAGCCTGGATCTCATCTCCTTCTGGGAAATCAAGACTTCTATCTCTCGAGTATCGAGGCTTATTCTGATGATGTCTTTGTCCATGACCGACGCGAGAGCTCCTCCCACGAATGCCTCCGGGGAAACGTGTCCAACAGAGAGTCCTCTGCTTCCGCCTGAGAACCTTCCATCAGTGACAAGGGCGACAGACTCACCCAGACCCATTCCCGCAAGGATGGCGGTCAGGCTCAGCATCTCAGGCATGCCAGGAGCACCTTTTGGACCTTGGTACCTGACGATGACTGCATCGCCGGGCTTGATTCTGCCTGCGAGCATCGCATCCGTTGCGGCTTTCTCGGTGTCGAACACCTTGGCTGAACCTTCGAATCTCCTCATGGCTGGCACGACTGCCGACTGCTTGACGACGCACCCCTCCTCGGCCAGGTTGCCCCAGAGTATCGCGATTCCGCCCTCCTCGTGGTACGCCTTGTCCAGTTCTCGAACCACATCGTGATCCTTGACTATGGCATTCTTGGCGATTGCCAAGATGCTGTCGCCTCGAACGGTTCCCTCGTCTCTCAGCTTGGGAGCGAGCCTCGAAAGCACTGCCGGGATTCCCCCTGCTCTGTCCAGGTCTATCATGAAGTGGTCACCACCGGGTTTCAGCGCGACGATGTGCTTGGTCTCCCTGGATATCTGGTCGAAGAGATTCAGCTCTAGCGTTATCCCGAACTCCTTCGCGATCGCTATCATGTGGAGGCAGGTATTCGTAGACCCACCGATGGCGTTGTCGACTCTGAGAGCATTCTCAAAACTCCCCCTGGTTACGAAGTCCCTTGGTTTGACATTCTTCATGGCCAGTTCGACCGCCAGCGCGCCAGTCTCGCGAGCAATCTCCAGTTTCTCGTCTGAGATGGCGTGAGAAGTCGCGCAACCGGGCAGGCTCAGTCCTAGCGCTTCGGTTAGGCAAGCCATTGTATTGGCAGTGAACAGGCCGGAGCACGATCCCGGCCCGGGGCATGCCCGCTTTTCGATCTCGACGAAATCTTCCTGTGTGATCTTCCCGGCCGCGAGTTCACCCACTGCTTCAAAGATTGAGATGACGTCCAGTTTCCTGTTCTTGTACAGTCCAGGCATCATTGGGCCGCCGGTCAAGATGACAGAAGGCACGTTGATTCTCCCGCAAGCCATCAACATTCCAGGAGTGATCTTGTCGCAGTTCGTGACTCCAACCCAGCCGTCTGCGACATGTGCCTCCACCATCGCTTCGACGCTGTCGGCTATGATCTCTCTGGATGGCAACGAGTAGCGCATCCCGTCCAATCCCATGGCTATGCCATCGCATATTCCCGGGACTCCGAACTCGTATGCGACACCGCCCGCCTCCTCAATCCCCTTCTTAACCTCGGTCACGAGCTTATTCAGGTGCATGTGTCCAGGAATGATCGTGTTGAACGAGTTGGCGATGGCTACTAGTGGCTTTTCCATGTCATTGTCCTTCATGCCGAGCGCTCGCAGCAGTCCTCTCGCCGGGGCTCTGGACATTCCTTTCTTGAGCGCGTCGCTCCTGAGCGGTGCATTGGGCTGATGTCTCGCCATGTTCACTCACCCAATCTGAAGTCACTGTGAAGAGCCTCTACGGCCTTCTTCGCGTCGACCTTCTTGATGATGAACGATATGTTCAATTCTGAGGAACCCTGAGCGATGGCCCTTATGTTAACCTCGTTTTCCGCCATCGTGCCAAAGACCCTCGCTGCTACTCCAGGGGTGCCTCTCATACCAGCCCCGACCACAGCGACGATGCTGAGCCCGTCCTCGATTGAGACCTCTCTTACCTGCTTCGAGCCCAGCAGCGAGAGCTCGAGCGCATTCTGCGCCTTCGATCCGCTGACTTTAGGTATCGCAAGGGTTATGCTCTCCTCTGAGGAACTCTGAGAAATCATGAGCACATCGATGTCTTCATCTGTGAGTATCTGAAGGACCTTCGCCGCGAGCCTCGGCGTCCCGACCATGCTCGCTCCGCTGACTGTTATCAGACTGACATCATTGATGTTCGTGATTGCTTTTACAACGTCGCCGGTCTTCACCTTGACCGCGCTCTCGATTGCAGTGCCCTTCGCATCAGGGTCGTTTAGGCTCTTGATTCTGAATGGTATCTGATACCTGGCTGCGCACTCGAGCGCCTTGGGGTGGATCACTTCAGCGCCGAAGTGCGCCAGCTCCATCGCCTCAGCGAACGATATCGTTTGAATCATTTTTGCATTCTTGACGATCTTCGGGTTGGCAGTCATAAGGCCGTCAACGTCCTTCCAGACCCATACTTCATCGGCTTCTATCCCGGAACCGATGATGGATGCTGTGTAGTCGGACCCACCTCGTCCAAGGGTCGTCTGGACGCCGTCCTGGGTCGACGCAATATAGCCGCCGATGACAGGGACAGTGCGCTCTTCGAGCAACGGATCGAGGTTCTGTCTTATCTGGTGAATGGACACATTCATCAGAGGATTGGCGTCCCCGAAATGGTCATCAGTGACTATCCCTGCCTCCCCTCCGGTGAGTGCCTTCGATTTGATGCCGAGATCTTCGAGCACGCCCTGCAGGATGGGCGCAGAGAGTTTCTCACCATATCCAGCCACGTAATCCTTCGACCTGGGCGTCAGTTCACCGATGTGCGCAATGCCATTGAGGATGTTCCTTAGCTCGTCCAGCCGCGAGTTAACGACATCCATCGTCCGGCCCAGGATGTGCTCGTCCATGATTGCCCCTTCCGCCGCCTTTCTGTGCTTCGAGGCAGTTGTCTCCATGAACTCATGGACGGCCTTCTTGTCCCCCTTGCTTGAGCGCTTCGCAATGTCGGCCAGGGAATCCGTTACCCCGTACATGGCGGAAGTGATGACCACCAGCTGCTGGTCCTTCTTGTGGAAGTTGCGAACTATCGTTCCCACTTTCCTCAGCTTGTCGCCGTCCGCGACACCAGCACCGCCGAACTTCATGACGAGTTTCATGATTGGACTCCTCTAGAATCGATACCCGACAAAAATACCTATCGGGCGAAGGTCCTCCTGATCTCTATCAGGTCCCTGAGGACCGAGCTAGCAGTCTCCTTGCCTCCAGCTCCTTTTCCAACGAGGGTTATCTCGCCAGCGGGATAAGTGTCGAATGATACCGCGTTGAATGTGCCGCTCACATTGAGAGGGTGAGTTGCGGGGATTTCCTCTGGCGAGACCCGCGCTCCCTTCTCAACCTTGCCGATGAGCTTGACCACGCTACCATTGGACTTCGCCATGTTGATGTCTTTGTTCGAGACCTTAGTTATTCCCTCTATCTCCACATCTTTGATTGACAAGCTTGTCCCGAGTACGTAGTTGGATGTGATTACCAGTTTGCAGGCGGTATCGAACCCGCCGATATCATAGGTCGGGTCTGCTTCAGCATATCCGAGCCTTTGTGCCTCGGCGAGCGCATCCTTCATGGCGACGCCGTCAGCAGACATCCTGCTGAGGATGTAATTCGATGTGCCGTTCAGGATCCCGCTTATGGACTTGATCTTGCTACCCTCGAGGCATTTCTTCGCGAAATCCAGGACTGGAGTGCCGCCGCCTACAGTGCCGCTGAACTTGAATATGACCTGGTTGTGATGAGCCAGCTCGATCAAAGCAGGCATGGCGATGGCCAGCGGACCCTTGTTTACGCATATTACGTTCCTCCCCTCCTTCATGGCGGCCTTCACGTGGCTCAATCCAGGCTCTCCCTTCTTGAGCTCAGTTGGAGTGCTCTCGATCACGACCTCGCACTCCAGCTCGTTGATGACATCCAGGCCGGATTTCCCTTCCTGATAAACCTCCGCTCCGAGACCTTCAAGCGTCTTGGACACCCTCTTTGACGACAACGCCTTGCCGATGTCTATACCCTCAGGCGAGATGGCAGCTCCTAGGTGGTCAACCACTCCAACTATCTTCGGCCTCAGGCCGTAGTCGCGTTCGAGCTTTCTCGCTTCCTGATCCACGAGGTCTACGAAACTCTGGCCGACTGCGCCAAAACCTACCAAGAGAACTCTCATTTCAGCTCGCCTCCAGGAGCTTCTGAAGAGCCTCTATCGTCGCATCGATAACCATCGGCTTGACGCTCTGAGATATCGCCACATCTGGATCCTTGAGCCCGTGACCAGTGGAGACGCAGACTACAATCGATGATTTGTCAAGCATGCCAAGTTCGACGTCCTTGACAAGACCCGCAACCGCTGCCGCTCCTGCAGGTTCTGCGAATACTCCTGCAAGCGTGGCCATGGACTTCTGGGCATTGAGTATCTCTTGATCGGACACGGTCGTGACCGAACCACCGGATTCCTTGATAGCCCTGACGGTCTTCTTCCAGTTGGCTGGTTTTCCGATCCTTATGGCAGTGGCAACGGTCTCGGGTTTCCTGACGGGCGTGAGCTCGCTGCTTCCCGACCTGAACATGTTCGCGATGGGCGCTGCTCCTTCCGCCTGGATCCCTCTGATGACTGGGTGACCAGGAACGAACCCCATGGACTCGTACTCTTCGAACCCTTTCCAATAGGCAGCAGAGTTGCCCCCGTTTCCTACCGGAATGTAGAGGTATTCGGGGTTGAGGCCGCCGAGCTGATCACAGATCTCGTACGCAGCGGTCTTCTGCCCTTCGATCCTGAACGGGTTGACCGAGTTCAGGACGTACATGCCGAGTCTATCAGACGACTCCATGACTATGTCCAATGCTTGATCGAAATTGCCTCTTACGGTGACCACAGTAGCTCCATGCATCATTGCTTGAGCGAGTTTTCCCAAGGCTACCTTCCCCTCGGGGATGAGCACGACGCATTTGAGGCCAGCAAGCCCAGCATACGCTGCAAGTGATGCCGACGTGTTACCCGTGGAGGCGCATGTGACGGTCTTCATCTTGAGTTCGACAGCCTTGGTTATCCCGACCGTCATGCCCCGGTCTTTGAAAGATCCTGTAGGGTTTGTCCCGTCGAACTTGATTCTGAGGCTCTTGATCCCAATCTCCTGCGCGAGCCTCCGACACTCGATCATCTGCGTGCCACCCTCATCGAGAGAAAACACCTGTGCCTTCGGTCCTACCGGGATGAATTCTCGGTACTTCCACACCGAGATCGGCCTCTTCTTGAAATCCCCGATCGAGGCCCTCTTGAGCGCGGCTTCCGTGTCCATCCTGATCTCAAGGAGGTTGCCGCAGGAAGAACATGCATAGGCCGGCCTAGCAATGTCATGTGCTTTGCCGCACTCGATGCACTTCAACTCGAACGAGACCATGGGGTGCCCCACCGGATGAGTCCTCTATGGTAAGTGGAAATATAATCTCTTCGCAGGTCTGGATATTGCCTTTGCGGACTGCTGGCCGGATGCGTGGTGCACAATTCTGTCCATGAGCCGGAGGACGCGCGCATCTTAATATCCGAGCACGACATGCACATGTGGCCAGGTGTCTCGGATGAGGTGCGAGCGAGCGATAGTATCTTCTCCTGCAACCATCGCGAATTTTGGCCCAGGCTTTGACTCGTTCGGGCTCTGTCTGGGTTCGCCGAGGGACAGGATATCCATCAGAAGGTTGCCACGGGGTAGATACGAGGTAAGGGTCGTCGGCAAACACAAGGTCCCGACCGACCCATCGGAGAACACAGCTTCGTATGCCGCAATCAAGTTGGCCGGGCTGTGCGGCTGTGAGGATACCGGATTCTCCATGACTGTCAGGAAGGGCATGAAACCTGGAAGTGGTCTTGGGAGCAGCGCAGCCTCGTCAGCAGGCGGTGCCGTCGCGATGGCAACGATTCTGGGGTTGCGGAACAAGGAGATGATCCTCGAGGCAGCGGCTATGGGTGAGGAGCTTGTGGCTGGGTCGCGGCACTTCGATAACGTATCCGCAGCGATTTACGGAGGATTCACGGTCGTCTCTGATCTGAAGACCAGGACTGTCCTTCAGATACGGCCTCCAAAATTCCAGATCGTCGTCGCACTTCCAGAGATATCGGTCGAGACGAGGAACGCTCGGGAGATCCTCCCTAATTCGGTCTCAATCGCTGATGCAGTGTGCAATGTCGGATGGGCGTCTGGAATGCTGCACGCCATGATGAAGCGAAACGTGCGCATGATCGGATCCTATCTTGATGACAAGCTAGCGCTGCCGTACAGAATTGCACTCATACCAGGTTACCAGGCGGTCCGCCTCGCGGCCTTGAGCGCAGGGGCATATGGCGTCTCAGTTGGCGGATCAGGCCCAGCTGTCTTCGCCATCACACAAGGCAATGCCGTACGGATCAAGAATGCCATGGTGGATGCGTTCCGGAGCTCCTCAAACCTCAAGGCGAGTTCGTTCATCACTGTGCCTGGGACGGGAGCAAAGGTAGAGGATTCGAGCTGATCCAGCATCCTCTAGAAGACGATTCGCTCCCCAGGTACCCTGGGGAACAACGTGACGTCCCTTATGTGCTTCTGACCTGTCAGGAATCGAACCATCCTCTCGATCCCGAGGCCGCCACCGACCGTTCGCGGAATCAGGCCCTGGCTAGAGACCGTCAGGTATGTATCGAAGGCCCTGAGATCCGTCTTTCTCTCTTTCATCTTGCGGAGTATCTCTTGATGCTCCCACTCCCTCTCACCGCCGGAGAGGGCCTCGCCATAACCTTCGGGCCAGAAGACATCGTAGTTGTGGTAGTAGCCTCTCTTCTCTTTGTCCTCTCGGTCGTAGAACTCCCTTCTGAAGTTCATTATCCAGAACGGGTCCTTTGCCTGTTCGGAGGCTATCCTCTCGAAATGCTCGCCATGCAGTCTGATCAGGTCCTCTGATTCGTAGACTTTCAGTGGGAGCCTCGGCACGATGAGTTCCCTATCGAGTGCTCTCAGGTCGTCAGAACACTCCCTCTTCACGAACTTGAATACGTCGACTATCATGCCATCGATGAATCGGATGAAATCCTTCTTCGTCTTGTCCTTCAACTCTATGTCCACTTGAGTGAATTCGAAGAGATGCCTTCCGCTCTCCTTCAGCGCGCCCTCTTCAAGCCTGACATTCGGCGACATGAAGTAGATCTTGTCTATGCCGTCGTTGAGGAGCGAGAGTTGCTTGTGAAGGATCATACTCTTCGTCAAGTGCAACTTCTGTCCATAGTACTCCACTGTCGCCGCGAAGTGTGGATGGTTCAGAGGATCTGTCTCAGGCGAAAGGATAATGGGCATCGCCTGAACCACCCCGCGCTTGTACATGTAGTCGTGAATGGCTTTCAGCGCTGCCGACTGCACGCTCAATATATGTTTGCGCTTCTCCCCTCTTATGTGCGACACCGCTTCCTTCATGCTAATCCTTGACGGAAGGACGGACATCCCAGCAAGGTATATCACCATTTCGCCAACATATCCGACTATTGTCCGATATTCAGGCAATATTCATATATACAGTCCGTCATTATGACGAAACATGTTGGACGAAAAGGATTCGTCTATCCTCGAAGAACTGATGATGGACTCTCGAAAGACGACAAAAGCCATCGCAAGAGAGCTTGGAATCCCGAGAGCCACAGTGCACGACCGCATCGTGAAGATGGAGCAAAAACACATCATCAAGAAATACACGGCAGTGCCAGACTACTCCCAGCTTGGTCTTGGGGTCATAGCTTTCATACTCGTCCAGTTCGAGTCCGAGAAGGGGCTTTCTCAGCGCGACACCGCCGATGACATCGCCTCGATATCAGGGATATTCGAGGTCCACATGATCTCCGGCGAATACGACATGTTGCTCAAGGTCCGCGGCTCGAGCATGGAGGAGATCGGCAAGCTCGTGATAGACCGCCTCCGCGAGGTGAAAGGCGTAGCCAGGACTCTGACATGCGCTTGCTTCACGACCGTGAAGGAATGAGGACTGACCGTCACTTCATCCGTTTCCGAACCAGCCTCTGAGCGGTCTCCGCGACCTCGCCCCTGACGGGATCGACATTGTGCTCCTTGAAGATCCTCTTGACCTCTTCTCCGGCTCTTTGCATCAGAGTCTTCGAACCCTTGGCGACCCAGGTGTCGAAGGAGGATCTGTCTGAGACAATCGGGATGAAATGCTCCGTCCTGAAGTGTTCCATGGTGTGTCTCTGGCCGAGATAGTCCTTGGCGATGCCCACCTTGTTGATGACTTCGAGTGCGAGCGTGTCCTCGTTGACATCGATTCCGCGCGCCATCCTCTCGATTATCTTGGACATCTCGCTGTCGATCACCAGTTGCTCGAGCCAGAGCGTCCTGCAATCCTCTATCAGCCCAATGCCGGCTATCATGTCCGCGCCTGCGAGGATTGGCGTCACCGCGCTCGCGAACTTCTCGTATGCAGCTTGCTCGTCAGGTTCCTTGGCCGTCGTTACAAACCCACCTACCAGCGAAGGGAATCCCATGCTGTGGGCCATTTGAGAATAGGCTGCAGATGTGAGGCCGTGCTCAGGCCCTCCTCCAGCGCGAGTCGAGGTCTTCATGTCCAGGTTCGCCATTCCGCATGAGAACACGAATGCCGTCCCGGGGGTCTGGACCTGCATGATCGTGTTGCCGGCCAGCGCCTCCGCAACCCCGAGCGCCACTGATCCCGCCAATGTTGCGGGGCCAGTCGACCCAGGGCCTGGCATTACGTAGAAACAGATCGGAATGCCTGCCTCCGCCATGAACAGACCGGCGTCCAGGCTCCCTCCCTCTATCTGGAGAGGCGAGAAGCTGGTGTGTATGGATGATATGATCGGTCTTCTCCTGAGTTCCTCGTGACTGCCGGCGGCCGCAGCTGCGAGCTCGAGGACGTCCTGAGATTCCCAGACCGATGTATTTGTTGCGATAGTGATATGTTTCTCGGTGTTCTCGAGCGATGCCTGGAGATCGTGAATGTGCCTCGTTCCCGTGGGAACGTCCTGTGAAGTCACGGACGGCCAGTTCACGCCGTGGCCAGCGAGTGCATCTGTGACGAAGGCGCTCTTGGCGACATCGGATTTCTTCGAGGGCCTCCTCTGCCTCGATTCGAAGTCAATCGCATCAGTGCCGTTCCCGTCGCTGCAGATGTGCACGTGCTCGAAGTCAAGCCTCGCATCGTGCTTCCTCGTCCTTCCGTAGAGCGTGACCGTCCTGTCGTTCTTCTTGGTGCACTCCAATACGAGTGACTGGGGAAACTTCACGACTGCGCTTTTCTTGTCAATCTCGCAGCCCGCCTCGCGAAGCAACTCCTGCGCTTTTTCGCTTCGAACCGCAACCCCCGTCTGTTCGAGTATCTCCAGGGCTGCGTGCCGTATCTTCGCGACCCCGTTCTTGTCCAGCAATTCCCGCCTGCATCGGACGGGTATTGAGTTCGCCATTGCTTGCCCCCAATTCTTCTCTGACTCTCCCGTGTTACCGTAGTTGTGTCCGGAGAAATGGTGAAAGGTGTAGTTGTGACCGGAACGCATCTCTGCGTCCGGCCAGCGAAATGTCTAGTGGGTCTTCGACTCCCCGCCCCACATCGGCTTCTTTGCCTTCTCGATGATGGCGTCCAGCTTCTTCTGGGCGTTGGCATCGAGCGGCGGAACCTTGTGGTTCGCGAGAATTTCCTTGACTTTCTCCCTTGCCCTGTCCCTCATGGACTTCGAGCCGGTCTGCGACCACGCATCGAACGAGCGCCTGTCGACGAGGTTCGGCATGAAGAACTCGGTCCTCATGTGAGTCAACGTGTGCCTCTGGGCCAGGAAGTTCTTGCCCGGACCCACCTTCTCGATGACGTCCAGTGCCATCGTCTCGTCGTCCGCCCATTCGCCCCTGATGAGCCTAGCGATCGCGCCGACGATCTCGTCGTCGATCACAATCTCCTCGTAGAAGAGGCAGCTCGAATCCTCTAGCAGGCCAACGCCGCACATCAAGTCAGCTCCAGCCAGCAATGGACCGACGCAACCAGTGTAGTACTCCATCACCGCCTGGTCTCCCGGCTCTTTAGCTGTCGCCGAAACGCCGACGCATGACGGCATTCCATAGTGGTGCGCGAGCTCGGTCGCAATCGCAGATGAGATCGCGTGCTCTGGGCTCCCACCCGCTCTTATGGTTGTCCTCATGTCCAATGGTGCGTTGCCCATCCCGTAGATGACAGCCGCTCCTGGCGTGGACAGTTGGATCATTGTCAGTGCGCTGAGCACCTCAGCGTTGCCGACAACGAGCGAGCCGACCAAGGTCGCTGGTCCAGTTGCGCCAGGTTGCGGCATCCCAAAGAATACCAGTGGGACTCCGGCTTTGGCGAACTCTAGGCTCGCGTCCATGACGCCCGCATCATGCTGAAGAGGAGCATATGTGCACTGCAGGCATGAAGACAGCGGCCTTCTCCTGTATTCCTTCTCGCCGCCAGCGGCTGCGTACCCCATCTCCGTCAGGGTCCTCGCATCGGAGACCGTCACGCCCGTCTCGTACATGACGTGCTTCTCGGTGTTGTTGAGAGAAGCGTCGAAGTCGTGCAGGTGCACGGTGGACGGGTGTTGGTCAGTGGAGCTTACCATCGGCCAGTGGATATGCACGTTCTCGAGCGTATCGATGATCCTCGAGGAGTTCGCGACATCCTTCTTCATCGACGGCCTTCTCTTTCCGCTCTCGAAGTCCACCGTCACGGCGCCGTTACCGTTAGCGGTCATGTAGCTGTGGTTCATATCCAGCTTCGCATCGAACTTCGGGTTCCTGCCGGCAAGCGTTATGGATGCTTTCTTCTTCGCCAGCGCCTCCTCGACCAAATGCGATGGGATCCTAGCTATTCTCGTCTTCTCGTCGACTTCACAACCATTGTCTTTCAGTAGCTTCCTACAGGCGACGCTGTCAACCTGGACACCTACCTTCTCGAGTATATGGAGTGTGCCCCAGTGGATCCTGTTCAAATCGCCGTCGCCAAGGATTTGGAAGCGGACGCCCCGCTTAATGCCAAAGGCCATTGGTGCTCACCTGACCAGTTTCTTCGCCACATCAACTGCGCCAGATGCGTCGCCACTGTAGCCGTCAGCGCCGATCTCTTTTGCATACGTGTCTGTAACCGGTGCCCCGCCTACAAGGACCTTGACGGCCTTGCTCTTCTCCTTAAGTGGGGTTATGATCTCTGCCATCCTTGGCATGGTCGTCGTCATGAGTGCGGACATGGCCACCATCTGCGGCTTCGCCTCGTCTGCCTTCTTCAGGAAGTCCGCGGCCTGGACGTTGACTCCAAGGTCTAGGACCTCGAATCCATTCGCGGACAGCATCGTCGCAACTAGGTTCTTGCCGATCTCGTGGATGTCGTCCTGGACCGTTCCGATGAGTACCTTGCCAGCGCTTGCCCTGTGCTTTCCCGCTGGAACGGCAGGCTCGAGCACGGCCAATGCGGCCTTCATCGCTTCGGCGCCCATGACTAGCTCGGGTAGGTAAATCTCTCCCTTTCCGAACCTTTCACCGACAGTCTTGATACCTTCCGCCAATCCCTTCTCGATGGCGACGAGCGGATCAACGCCGTCCTTCAGTGATTGCTTTGCGAGGTCGGCGATTGTTTCCATCTCGTAGTTTATCACAGCATTCTTTAGCCGTGTTACTGCATCTTCCATTGGTTATACCCCCAGTAGCTTTCCTTCGGGATTTCGTCCCTCTGGATCTGTTTCGGAATCCAAAGTCGTCCATCCAAAGGATGGCCGCTCTGTCCCGCTTCAGATTGAAACGGCATATGCACCTTCCTAATTAAGGTTTCGTTCATATGATTATCTCCGCCCTCTAAGAATGTCCTCAAAGACTCAAACGGTCCTTGCTTGAATTCAATTGATGAAGACGAGAACGCCGTCCGCTGCCGGCCTCGTCTGCGCGAAACGCCAACCCCTTTGGAGTAGGAAGGTTTTTCTTGGGAAAGGCATACCCCCTTCGAAGGAGGGTAAGAAATGCCACGTGCAGTTGTGCCCGTTATTGAATTGAAGGGAACCGGTAAGACAGTCAAGATCGGTGCAGGCAGGACGCCAGTCATCGTAGGCGAGAGGATCAACCCGACGAACCGGAAGGAACTCATTGCCAAGCTGAAGGCAGGAGAGTTCGAAATCGTCGGGCCTGAGGCGAAGAAGCAGGTCCAGAACGGCGCTGATGTCCTCGACATAAATGTAGGTGTTCCAGGCATTGACGAGAAGCACGCGATGCTTGAGTCGATCAGAATCGTCCAGGAGACGGTGGATGTCCCGCTTTGGATTGATACATCGAACCCTGAGGTGCTTGCAGCAGCGCTGAAGGCGGTCAAGGGAAGGCCCGGAATCAACTCCACCACAGGCGAAGAGAAGAGAATGGATGTTGTGGTCCCGCTCGCAGCCGAATACGGGGCAGCTCTCGTCGGCCTCTGCATCGACGACGCCGGCATACCACAGACCTCTGAGAAGAGAGTAGCGATTGCCAGGAAGATCATCGAGAATGCAGAGAAGCACGGACTCGACAGGAAGAACATCATCATCGACTGCGTTGCTCTTGCATGTGGCACCGGCGAAAGCGGTGCGAAGGCCACGCTCGACACGATCAGGATATGCACTGAGGAGCTTGGAGTGAACACCACGGTCGGATTGAGCAATGTATCCTTTGGTCTTCCTGACAGGCCCGTGCTGAACGCAGCGTTCATGTTGTTGTGCGCGGGACAGGGCATGACCTGTTTCATAGGCAACCCAAACGACCCCAACATGGCGGTCGCGCTCAAGGCCTCGAAGCTTTTCTGGGGCGAGGACAAGTTTGCGATGGGCTACCTAACCTACTTCAGGAAGAGACAGGCCGAACTCGCAGCGAGCCAGACGAAGTAATCCCGGTATGACTTCAGCTGAAACCCTTTCCTCGATTCTCCTTTTCTGGTGAAGCAACGCTCATGCTGTCTTTTGAAGAAACCAAGAAATGGGTTTGGACTCCGCGCTCAGCGCTTTCTGAGCTTCGGGTTCATTACATCGTCAATCGCGTATCCGACCATGGAGAATGCCAGGACCATCGTGACGATCGCTATCCCGGGAGCCGCGATCCACCACCACGCGCCGAGCAGAAACGCGTTCTGTTCGTATGCGGATTCAAGCATTCCTCCCCAGCTGATGACCGTAGGGTCGCCCAGTCCGAAGAAGTCCAGGAACGCCTCGGAGAAGATCGCAATGGCGATCAGCAGCACGGTGTTCGCGAATATGAGCGGGAGGACGTTCGGCATGATGTGCGTCTTGATGATGTGACTATCGCTTGCGCCTATGCACTTCGCCCTCACGATGAACTGTCTCTCCTTGACCGTTAGGACCTGTGACCTCACCACTCTGGCCGTGGAAGGCCAGCTCGTGATTCCTATGACGATTATCACCCAGATGAACTTCTGACCGAGGATGGCCATCATGACGATCATCAGTGGGAACCACGGGAGAACGAGGAAGAAGTCGGTGACCCTCATCAGGACCTCGTCCGTCACTCTTCCGAAATACCCTGCGGCAAGGCCGACGGAGGCACCCAAGACGACTGATATCATCGTTGCGAGGAGACCGACCTCAAGCGATGCCCTTGAACCGTACAAAGTCAGGCTGTAAACGTCCTGTCCTTTGTGGTCTGTTCCGAGCGGATGGACCAGTCCAGTGAACGGTGACTTCTTCAGGGATGGCGGTAGCGGGTTCGTCCAGTTCTCGTCCCGGAGCGTGGCCTCATGGTTCTCTAGTCTATCCGGATGTGGAACCGTTGAGAGAAGCGGTGCGAAGATTGCCATCATCACAAACGCCACAAGGACGATGAGGCCGCTGAACCCGAGCCTGTTAGCCCGAAATATCTTCCAGGTCTTCTTAAAGGTCTTCCACTGAAGCCTCGCCTTGTCGACGTCCATCTTCGTAATGATCCCCGCGCCCTTCCTCCACTTGTTGTAGATGAGATACGCGATGATCACGGCTACTGGAAGCTCGATGAAAATGGATATCCAATGCTTCGCGAAGAAGCTGGGCGCCTTGATCACATTCACAACGACAATCGCGCTGTTCGAGAAGCCAAGTTCGTCAACGACCGTTAGAGTGATGACGTATATGCCCGGCTTTGAGAACGTGAAGTTCGGGTTGACCCCCGTAAGCTCTCTCTCAGCACCTTGGTATGTGAAGTTCCAGGTGTAGCTCACAATGGCCACATTGTCCCAGGATCTACTGCCGTCCAGAGTGATCGTGGTGGCATCGGTCCCCTCAGCGACGTGCCTGTATGGGCCCGCGTCGACGTACGGAACCACTTTGTACATCACTGCGTCCTCGGACCACAGGCCGCCCAAGCCTGTCGCGTTGAGGGTAATGTTGTAGAAGCCAACTGCGGTGAAAACATACTTCGAGGTGTTGCGGTCGCTGGTCTTGTCAACTAGTGTGCCGTTGTCTATGAATTTCCAGTTGAAGGTCAACAATGTCCCGCTTGATAGCGAGCCGTTGAGTTCCACAGACACCGAGATAGGCACGGTTCGGTCCGGTCCCGCGTTCGCCACGGGGTCCCCCGGAGCGGCGAGTGTGCGAGCGTTCGGAGTGGGTTGACCAGATGTCGCAGTGGTTGCCAAAGGCCCGATCAAGCCAATCAGGGTGAGTGAAAGAACCGTCGAAATCACAATGATTGCAAGGGGACTGGCTGATGCGCGACCAGCGGTCCTGAATACGTGCTTCCTGAGTCGCCTTTGCATGTAGTTTGCCGTCACTAGGTCAACTCCTAAATCGTGACCCTCGGGTCAAGGTACATGTAGATCACATCCGCGATCAAGTTCGCAAACAAGACCGCGACTGCCATGATCAGGAAAAGCGCCTGGAGCACGGGGAAGTCCCGTTGGTTCACAGCATCCCAGGTCAGCATGCCGACGCCGTCGTAGGAGAATACGATCTCGACCATTATGTCGCCTCCCAGGACCCAGCCGACGCTGATGGCCGCGACAGTCACCACTGGCAGCATCGCGTTCCTCATCGCGTGGTCGTGCAGGATCTGCTTGTTCGAGAGCCCCTTCGCCCTTGCGGTGACGATATAGTCCTCTGTGAGGACATCAGTGAGGGAGTTCCTCATGATCAGGGCGAACTCCGCCATGACCTCTATTGTAAATGCAGCAACAGGAAGAACTAGGTGATATCCGCGACTGATGATCTTCTCTATGATGGTCATGTCCTCATATCGGGGGGGATGATCGACGAATGGCAGCTTGCCGTACGCCCCGTTCAACGGGAACAATTGGAGCTCGCCCGCGAAGAGCATCAACATGATCAACGCAAACAGGAACGTGGGCATCGAGTAGAAGGTGAGAGCGAAAGCCATCCCCACGGTGTCAGCAGGTTTCCCGCGTCTCCACGCGGCGAATTTCCCCAGCATGACGCCCAGATAGATAGCCAGGGCCGTGCCTATGCCCACAAGCAGCACGGTATTGAATATGGGTTCTGGCAAGCCATCGCTTATGTTTGCCCCTTTCCAAACTGAAGCGCTCGGTCCGAAGTCGAGCGTGAAGACCTGTACAACGTAGTAGTAGAACTGCTGAGGATACGGGTCGTTCAGGTGGAACTTGTCTCTGATCAGGTTCTTGAGGTCCTCGTCTCCGCTCTTTGGAAGTAAGACAGCAGCCGGGTCTCCGGGCATGACCCGGAAAAGGAAGAAGTTGAAAAGCAAGATGGCGACTAGTGTTATGGCCAGGTAGATGAGTTTTCTTGTAACGAATGACCTCATGTCCATTCTAGAACCTCCTGCCTCATCATCCGCGCCCCATCAGACTGTGCTTGTTACCGCGCTCCACTGGTGTTCTATCTACCGTCCCGTATTTGCATGCTCCCATCGCACGCACGGGTCGGGTTCAATGGGAAAGATATTTGGGTGGCCCGTTTCCGGGCCAATAGGTTATGGATCAGTCTCCGAGCGGGCTCGATTCTTCCTTTATCGAACCTTCTTTCTTCTTGCCCCTCATCCTGAGGATCACAACAGCTGCCACGACCACTGCTATGCCTGCTGCAGCTCCCCCAATCAGCAACCAGTTGGGGGGAGTAGATTCCTGGTAGATTGGGACGAGATCGAAGTACAACGGATTGCCCATCCAGAAGTTGTCGACGCTCCGTCCAGGGTCGGCAGCCCAGTCGCCCCAGCCAGAGAATGTGTCGTCTCTCCAGGCATATGTCTGGTACGGGTAGGCAAGGATGATGTACGCAGCATCCAGGTAGTTCACCCTCTGGCAGTTGTCGACGAACACCTTTCTCTGGTCCTTGTCGAGAGTGTTCACAGATTTGGTGTAATTCTCCTCATAGGATTCGTTCAAGTACATGTTGTCGCTCCACCCGTTCCAAGCCGCCTTCGACTGCACGAACAGCTGATAGTTCGGGTCGATGTCCGCGCTCCAGTACCATATCATCGTGTCATACGAATAACCATAGACCATCGTACCCAGCGTGGCCTCGTCGACGATCAGGTAGTTGATGTCAATGCCGACCTTAGCCCATTGGCTTTCGAGGTACATTGCTATGTCCTTCTCCTCTGGGTACTCTCTTCTCAGCAACATCTGGTACTGCAAAGGCGTGCTCTCGGTGACGAGACGCTCCCTAACAGCGTAGCTTGTTGAAGTGCACTCTCTTGTGCCGTCACCGTTGACATCGCGATACCCAGCGTTCTCGAGCAACGCATTCGCCGCTGCAATGTCGAAGGAGAACTTCTCGGTGGCATTCGGTTCGTAGTGCCAGAACGTGTTGACCGGCGGGATGAGCGTGGTCCCCTCCTTGGCCAAGCCGAGGTAGTAGTTCTCGACGATGTACGACTTATTTGTTGCCATCGCCATCGCCTTCCTGATCGTGTGGTCGAGCCTCGACGGGTTCGGACCAGCTTGGTTCATGTTTATCCCAATCTCGGTCCAGTATTGCGTGATCTTGGGTCCATCGAAGGTCGTCACGTTTCCGATGCTTCCCGACGCGACTTTGTCCTTGATTGCCCTGTATGCCTGCGGTGGGAACGCAGCGACATCAAGCTGGTTGTTCTGCAACGCATAGGACATGGCCGTCGAGTCGTCGAAGAAGTACATGGTGAGCTTGTCGAACTTGATCTCGGGCGCGCCGGGCTTGTCTATCTTCCAGTGGTACCTCGGATTCTTCAGGAGTGTTATGTGGTCACCAGACAGCCACTCATCACGTATGTTCGGGTTGGACATGAACGGTCCAGTGCCGACTATTGGCATGTCAGTGCCTCCGAACACGCCGGACCAGTTGAATCCAATGTAGAACGCGTTCTGGTCCTGAAGCATGTGCTTTGGCAGCATCGGAATCGAAACCAGGTACGCGTACGAAGCTGGCATCAGGGTTCCGGTCAACCTATCGTAGAAGTAAATTCTCACTGTGGACTCGTCGACCTTCACGGCATCCTTCATGAAATAGGAGTACGGCTGGAAGGCCCACATCGCCTCGTAATTGTCCGCGTTGAGCTTGATGTTCCAAACGACGTCGTCCGCGGTGAAAGGCTCCCCGTCGGTCCATTGAGCATTGGTCGTGAGGTTGTATTGCCAGACAGAACCATATGGTGCTCCAGTATTCTGCATCTCTGGATCTGTCGTTGGTACCGCCCAGATGCCAGTCGCCAGGTCAGGCGTCGGGTTCATCTGGTTGTCGATGACATTCATCCCATCATAGACAAGGCCGTAGAAGACGTAAGCCGCGTCGTTGAGCCCGATGTACGGGTTCAGGCTGTCAACCTTCTGCATGAATCCGATCCTGAGCTCAGTCTCGAGAGCGGCTTCCACCGTTCCTGTTCCTACTACACCCATGAGACCAGCGATAGGTACCGACAATAAGGTCACGCTAAACACAACTGCACACACAGAGAGAAATCCTAGAACTCCCTTACGCAAGTTTACTTCCCCCACACCCGGCTCTTGTTTGGTCCCGTAAGCCCTCGGCCTATCGAGCTGACCCCCGGCCAACCCGCAAGGTCTTGAGATCCGATTTCCGCCTGCTGGATATCCATCGTTTCTGCGGAAACTGGCAGGACTAGACACCGAATGAAGCCAAGGTATATGAACATTGCTACATTGAGCATCTGGTTGCGATTTCTTTCAAGGAACGCCCTTTAGAATGAAACGAAATTTGAAAAATGCGCACCGTCTTCTTCATCGGGCAGTCATTTGCCGAGATAGGATTCGCTAATGCTCTACCGCTTCGAAGCGACACTGTTCTCAGCAATACCCAAGGGAACGCTCCATATGGGACGTCCAACAAATGACGTAGGGATAATGCAGGGGTCGACGGCCTATCAAACGCAGAGTTCCGAAGCCACGCCTTGCGCACAGCGCCACCGACATGATCCCGCTTCTCGTCAAATTTCGCGGTGCACAAGTGTGTCCTTCTCATTGCACATGATCGGACATCAGAATCTGGTAGAATGACAGGAAATGCGCATCCGGATTCGTCTATCTAGCTCGTTGTTTCTTGAGCCATCATCAATAGGGGGCCGCAATGTCCGAAGAGATGAGTCCTGGTGTACACGCTCCACGCTCCTACTGTAACCTCCTACCAAGAGGCATGGCTATGCGCTCTGACGCCGTTACCCTCTGCGTCTGCCGAGCATTCGCTTCGTGCGGCTCCATGCTGCACGACCTAGCGATCTGGCTGCCAACCGCTTGAGGGCAATCGCCTTGTTCGGACAGAGTTCCTGGCAGCAGTAGCATCTTATGCACCGTCCTCTGTCGATAGCGGGTCTGCGCTCACCCCTCCTGAGCGCCCTCGCTGGGCATGATTCGATGCATGTTCCGCAGAGATCGCATCTCGACTTTGAGAACACCGGTTTCCTTGAGGCGCCCTCAGATGCGACCCTGATGATCGCAGCTGATATCCTTGCGAAGGGGTTCGGCGAACCGGGCATCTTGAAATCCTTGATCCGGAATTCATCCAGTCCGCCCTCCGACACTTCCGCATGTGGTGGGCTGCGAGGAAGGAGCCCCCTCCTCTGTGCAATCGCAATCGTTTGTACGCAATCGAATTCGGCTCCAACCAGTTCTGCGAAGACTGCATCGAGTGCATGAACGTTATCCGACGCGATGATGAGCCCTATCTTGATTGGACGTCCGGCTGCGGGACCGTCGCCGTCCATGCCGATAATGCCGTCCATCACGGTCAGCCTGGGTCGGACACACTCCGCCAAATCCACTAGCATCTCCGAGAAAGCATTGGCGTTCTGCATCCTCATGTGATACTCGGCTTTCCTCAGTCCTGGAATCAACCCATAGAGATTCTTCACAGCCCCAGTGAGGCCTGTGAAGGTGTGGGTCTTCATTTTGGCCAGGGAGATCACCCCGTCGACTGATCTCAGGGTGGAGGCGATCTCGAATGACTTGGCCACCTTGCCGTTCGGCACGGGGAACTTCTCAGCATCGATCAGCAGTACGAACTCGACCCCTTCCTCGTCGCACACCTTCCCGATGCCAGTCGACTCTGCCAGGTTCTTCAAGGTCCTTTCGGTCGCTCTTCCGCCAGGCGTATCACCGACCAAAGGCGTTCCCCCCGCTTCGCGAACCAGGTGGATCATAGCCCTGACGATCTCTGGATGGGTTGTGACCGCTTCCTCGGGAGGCTTCGGCGATAGCATGTTCGGCTTCAGCAGTATCTTCTCACCTCGCGAGACGAACTTCCCAATGCCTCCGAGGTCATCCACGGCCATGCGCATGGCGGCCTTGACGTCCTCCGCCTGATATCCCGGACAACGCGCGATTGCCACCCTGGCCGGTCTCACATTGTCGGACTTGACCTGGACATTCCTTTGAGAATTCATGGAATCCGTCCTGCGGAGACCCCCCAATTCATCGGGGGGAGGAAGCAGGTCGCCAGACCCTCCGCAACTTCTGATCCCTGATATACCTCGCTATCGCTTCCGCAGACACATGCCCCACCGTCCCAATGTAGTAGCTCGGGCTCCACAGATGCCCCCGCTGGAACATCGTCCGCAGGATTGGATGCTCGTCGAACAACACCCTCGCGCTGATCCCTTTCAGAGCCTTTACGATCCCGACAGAGGATTCTGTCGGGGGTGCTCCGATGAAGAGATGCACATGGTCGGCCATCACTTCCAGCTCCTTGACTTCCGAGCCCCGAGACTCCGCTATCGCAGTCATCACGGTTCTCAGGCTCTTCTGAACAACCAGGGGGAGCTCCTTGCGGCACTTCGCACACCAGACAAAGTGATAGGTGATCCCGTGCGCCGCGTTCCACTTTCACCATAGTCCCACAGAATCCCATATACACCATATTACATGCAATCTGTTCGTGGAGAGAACCATAACCGTTAAGCTGGAACCATCCCGAGCCATTGGGCAAACAGTCCGCATCTTCAACGAAGCCACGAACTTCTTTCTCAGACTGGGCTTCCACAACAGGACGCATTCCAAGAGGAAGCTCCAGGCGCTCGGATACTACGAAGCCCGCGACAAGTGGCCTGCGCTTCAATCCTCGCTTGTCCAGGGAGCGCGA